>JAAYJP010000218.1 GCA_012522875.1 Clostridiales bacterium
AAGCCAGGGCAGCCTGGTGCCGGGAAGCGCTGGAGATTGCGGCACAAGGCCTGGCCATCCGCCTTTCACGCATAGGCGCAAAGGGCGTAAGCCTGGGGCTTTCCGGCGGAATTGACAGCGCCATGGCATTGCTGGCATCGCTGAGGGCTTTTGAGATCATCGGCCTGAGCAAGGAAAAACTGTTTGCCGTGTCCCTTCCCGCCTTTGGAACCAGCCGCAGGACGCGGGACAATTCCCGGGCTCTGATGCGTGCCTGCGGGCTTGCTGAACGGGAGATTGATATCACCTCAAGCGTATCCAGCCACCTCAGAGACATCCGCCACCCGGAAGGGCGGCATGACGCCGCGTTTGAAAACGCGCAGGCCAGGGAGCGAACCCAGACACTCATGGGCCTGGCGAACCAGCAGGGCGGCCTGATGGTGGGCCCGGGGGATATGAGTGAACTGGCCCTGGGATTTACCACCTTTGGGGGCGACCACATGAGCATGTATGGCGTGAATGGTGGGCTTTACAAGACTGCCATCCGGCTGATTGTTGCCCAGTATGCCAGCGACACAGACAACCCGGCGCTGTGCCGGGCGCTTGGCGCCATATTGAACACCCCCATCAGCCCGGAGCTCTTGCCCGGTGAGGCGGGAGCCATTCGCCAGAAGACCGAAGCGATACTGGGTCCTTATCTCTTAAACGACTTCTTTCTCCACCGCTTCCTGATGGATCGGCTGGAGCCTGGGGGAATGCTGGAAGAAGCGCTCCTTGCTTTTGGCCCCCGCTTCTCAAAAAACGAGATCATTGACCGGATGCGTGGTTTTTTTTCCCGCTTTTTTGCCAGCCAGTTCAAGCGCAGCTGTATGCCGGACGGTCCCCAGGTACTGGGATTATCCCTCTCTCCCCGGGGTGGGCTGAATATGCCCTCGGATGCCTCAGCTGCCCTGTGGCTGTCCGCCCTGGACGGCCTTTCTCTGCACTGAAAGGAGCATATCCATGCAAAACCTGACTATGCTCACCGACCTGTATGAGCTCACCATGCTTGCCGGCTACCGCCGCCATGGGATGGGCAATCGGCGTGCGGTGTTCTATATGTTTTACCGGGGAGCCAGCGAGCTGAGCTACGCCGTGATGGCCGGCAATGCCCAGTTTAAGGAGTATATCCTGGGCTTGCGGTTTTCCCGGGAGGATATAAGCTATCTGCGGAGCCTGGGCATTTTTGAAGAGGACTTTCTAAGCAGCCTTGAGCATTTCCGCTTCGAGGGGGATATCGATATCATGCCTGAGGGCACCATTGTCTTCCCCGGCGAGCCCTTGGTAAGGGTGAAAGCGCCCTTGTCCCAGGCGCAGTTGATTGAAACCGCCATGCTCAACCTCATCGGGCATCAGACTTTAATAGCCACCAAGGGCAACCGGGTGTCCCGCGCCGCCAAGGGGGATAAGGTCATGGAGTTTGGTCTGCGCCGGGCCCAGGGGCCGGATGCGGGGGTCCTGGGCGCCCGTGCGGCCATAGTCGGCGGCTGCCATGCCACCAGTAATGTCATGGCCGGCCAACGCTTTGGCATTCCCGTCAGCGGCACCCACGCCCACAGTTGGGTGATGAGCTTTGGCAGCGAACTGGAAGCCTTCAGGGCCTATGCCAGGGATTTTCCCAACAGCTGCCTGCTGCTGGTGGACACCTATGACACCCTGCGTTCCGGTGTTCCCAATGCCATCCAGGTTTTTAGGGAGGTCAGAGAGCGAGGGGGCAAACCCCTGGGTATCCGCCTGGACTCGGGCGACCTGGCATATCTGAGCCGTGAAGCCCGGAAGATGCTGGATGGCGCAGGATTTGATGATACTATTATCGTGGCCTCCAATGATCTGGACGAATACCTCATCCGGGACCTGAAGCAGCAGGGTGCCCGGATCGACCTGTGGGGCGTGGGCACCAAGCTGATCACCAGCGACGGCCGCTCCGCCCTGGGCGGCGTCTACAAAATGAGCGCGCTGGAGGAAAGCGGGAAACTGGTTCCCAAAATGAAGCTGTCCGATAACCCGGAGAAAATCACCCTGCCGGGCGCCCAGGAGGTATACAGGCTTTATGACGCGAACAACATGGCCATCGCCGATTTGATCACCCTACAGGACGAGGTGATCGATTTTGCCGAACCTCTTACAATTTTCCACCCCCAGGACACCTGGAAAAAATTGCGCCTGGAAAACTACACCGCCAAGAGGCTCCTTGAACCCATGATCAAAAGGGGCCAGGACGCGGGAAACAGCCCCAGCCTGGAAGAAATCAGGCACCACAGGGAGGGGGAGGAGGCCACTATCTGGGAACAGCATCTGCGCCTGGTGAACCCGCAGCCTTACAAGGTGGACCTGTCCGATAAGCTGTGGCAATTGCGGGCGGATATCATGCATGGGCAGGAAGGCCGCGCATGATTCAAGGGGCAGTTGTTATGCAGGCGCTGTGACATCGCTGCGCGGCCACCATCAGGATCAATCAGGCAGGCACGCTGAAGTGCCATGGGCGTGCCTGGAAATGGCGGGTGGCATGTTGGGCAGAGCCAGGGAGGGTATCCTTATGCTGCCGAAAAAGATCCAATCCTTCCGGGAACCGGATCCTTATCCAAGCCCTGACAGGATTGCCAAGGAACTTGGGGAAGCCTTTATCACTTATTCAAGGTTTCTGGATGAACTTGAGACCCGGGATATCCAATTGGAATGGCGATACTGCAACGACGGGAAAGCGTGGCTGGCAAAAGGACTTCACAGGTGGACAGGCGCGCGGGGCGGCCA
>JAAYJP010000219.1 GCA_012522875.1 Clostridiales bacterium
AATACGAGGCCTGGCCGACCAGGACATGATATATTCCGGAAATGCTGTACAGGCAGGAGACACCGCCACCTTGCGCCTGCGGCAAATGCCGCGCCCCGGTGATGATGTATTCCGGCTGGCAGATGAAGCACAGCTTGCACAAGCACGCGAATGCGCCAGTTGCATGCCGATCATATCGTTTGATGCGGAGCTGTTGTTGGCTTCCGGCCAGCCTTCCCAGTTGGCCGTGACAGCCGGGAATGTGCGCGCCATGGTTTCAGGGGACATTCCTTCTCCTGCCCGAAACGAGCCACTGGACGATTCAAGTGCCGCCAGATACATCTCCAGAACCGGCGGAACTCCCTTTTCCCTTGTCAATTTAAAGGTCAGCGCAGAAACACCACTGTTCCTGCCAGCATCCAGCCTGAACCAGTTACGCCGCGATGCCCTTGAAGAGCTGGAACAAAACATCGTTACAGGGCATCAGCTTCCCGCCTCAAGGCCTTCGTCCCTTCGCTTGTTTCCTCCTGCCCCCGACATGTCCGCTTCCCCCATGCTGTATCTCCTGGTGCGCAATCTTGAAACATACCGGATCCTGAAGGCGGAGAACCTGGGACAGATGATTGCCGCCCCCTATGATTACCGACCGGGCAAACTTGAAGGGTTTTTGAGCTTCATTGACCAGACGGACATTATCGCCCTGCCTCCTCAGATGCGCAATGGCGCGCTCGAAGATGCTTCTTTATCCATATGCAGGTCCGGACATGCGATGATGCTCAGCAACATTGGCCAACTGGGCCTCCCCCCTACCCATCCCTTTTTTGTGGGGGAAGCTGTCCCCGTCTGGAACAACCGCGCGGCCTCTTTGCTTGTCAGCCTTGGCGCACGCGGCATCTGCCTGTCGCGGGAATTGGCCCGGAGTGAGATAGCGAACCTGAAACAGGACAGCATTGAGTGGATACTTCCGGTTTATGGGCGAGCGGCCGTGATGCTTTTGAACCATTGCCCGGAACGTGTCAGGCGGGGCTTAAACTCAAACCGAGCGGGATGCCGGCTTTGTGACAAGGGACAGGGTGTCCGCCGGGATGCGCTTCATGACCGTTTTCAGGCGGCCTACCCGCTGCTTCCCACACATTTTGAGGACTATTGTCTGATAACCATGTACCACCACACAGCGCTTAACCTTTTATCAAAAGCGCCACGAATGTCCTGGCTTCTGGACTTCACGGATGAAACCCCGCAGCAAGCTCTGGCTATTGCCAGAACTTATCATACCCTGCTGCGGGGGGAACCTTCCTCATGGGGGCAGCTCCAAACCGGGCGCTTCCTGGAAGGGGTATTATGAAACGAAAGATGACGGAGAACTGATATGAACACGAAAGCTCTGCGAACGCTGGAATTCACAAAAATTCGGGAATTGCTTTCTGCTCATGCCCTGAGCACATTGGGCCAGGCGCGCTGTGAGGCGCTCCTGCCGGCGGCCAGGCTCTCTGATGTGGAACGCATGCAGGCTGAAACGGAAGAGGCTTTGGTGGTACTCAGCTACCGTGGCGATCACCCGTTGATACCGTTTAAGGATGTAAGCGGGCACATCATCCTCGCGGAAAAGGGAGCTACCATTTCTCCCCGCGCGCTTCTTGATGTCGCGGAATCGCTGCGCGCGGCCAACGCTGCCCAAAGAACGCTGGCTGAGGATGAAAATGAGCGGAGTCCACGGCTGAGCGCTCTGGCGGCGCGCCTGGTTTCCCACCGGAACCTGGAGCGGGAGATTTCAAATGCCATCATCAGCGATGAGGAAATCGCAGATTCTGCCAGCGCGCAGCTGGCAGATATCCGCCGTCATATCCGGCAGTGCAATGATCGGGTACGGGAGAAACTCCAGTCCATGGTGCACAGCGCAACCTATTCAAAATACCTCCAGGACACGCTTATCACGGTGCGCGGTGGCCGCTATGTGCTGCCTGTTCGCCAGGAGTACCGGCAAATGATACCGGGGCTGGTACACGACCAATCCTCCACCGGCGCCACGCTCTACATCGAGCCCATGGCCGTTGTGGAAGCTGGCAATGAGCTGAAAGAATGGGAAATCAAGGAACGCATCGAAATCGAACGTATCCTGGCTGAGCTGTCGGGAAATGTAGCCGAGGTGTCAGGTGATTTGCTGGAAAACCTGGACATACTGACAGAACTGGACTTTCGCTTTGCCAAAGGTGCCTATGCGCGGGAGTTAAGCGCTATCAAGCCCAGGCTCAATGACCAGGGCTTTATCCGCTTTGTCCAGGTTCGCCATCCATTGATCCCCCGGGATGCTGTAGTTCCCTGTGACCTCTATCTGGGAGATGATTTCACAACGCTGATCATCACCGGCCCCAACACCGGCGGCAAGACCGTAACGCTCAAGACCGTTGGCCTGATTACGCTCATGGCGCTCTGCGGCCTCCATGTCCCCGGCCGGCTGGGGACGGAGGTAGCGGTGTTTGACAATGTCTTCGCTGATATCGGGGATGAGCAGAGCATTGAGCAATCCCTGTCCACCTTTTCATCCCACATGACCAATATTGTTACCATCCTTCAGGAGGCGGACAGCCGCGATCTGGTTCTGTTTGACGAATTGGGCGCGGGAACCGATCCCACCGAGGGCGCTGCCCTTGCCCAGGCGATTCTTGAACAAATGCGGGCGCAAAAAATCCGAGCCCTGGCCACTACCCATTACAGTGAGCTGAAAGCCTACGCTCTCTCCACTCCCGGGGTACAGAACGCCAGTGTGGAGTTTGATGTGGCTACCCTGAGCCCCACTTATCGGCTGTTTATCGGGGTGCCGGGCAAATCCAATGCATTCGAAATTTCCAAGCGCCTGGGATTAAGTGAGAGGCTGATTCAATCTGCGCAGAAAATGCTCAGCCATGAAACCGTGAAGTTTGAGGACATCATTGCCAATGCTGAAGCACACCGCCAGGCGGCCGAAAAGGAGCGCCGGCTGGCGGAACAGGCCCATGAGGAAATTATTCAGCTTCAACAGAACATTGAAAAAAAGCACAAGGAGATTTCCCTGGAACACCAGGCTGCCCGCCAGAAGGCACGGGACGAGGCCAGGCGTATTCTTGAGAAGGCCAAAAGGGAAAGCGCTGCTGTGCTGGATGAATTGAGAGCGCTGAAGGCAAATGACCCGGAAGCTGTGAATCGCCTGCGCCGCCGCATGCGGGACGCTGAGAATGATTTGTCCGACGCCCTCCCAGGGCTTGACCGGGAGGGGGATCTTCTGCCGGAGGAGCTGGAGCTGGGAATGCAGGTGCGTTTGTCGGTCAACAATGCTTCTGCCGTCCTCCTTTCTCTCCCGGACGCCAAAAACGAGGTGCAGGTGCAGGCTGGAGCGGTTAAGATGCGGGTTCCGCTGGAACAGCTTAACCGAGCACCACAGCAAAGGGAAAAGAATAAAACGGTGGTGCGTTCCAGCACCGGAGCTGCCCAGCGCAGTGTTAAAATGGAGTGTGATGTACGTGGGATGGCGCTTGATGAAGCCATTGCGGAGGTAGATAACTACCTGGACAGCGCCGTGCTGGCCGGCCTGCACGAGGTGTTTATCATCCACGGTAAAGGCACAGGCACCCTTCGAAGCGGCCTTCGGAAGCATCTGGACCGGC
>JAAYJP010000023.1 GCA_012522875.1 Clostridiales bacterium
ACTGGATTGTCAAGCACAAAAAATGGCCTGTTCAGTCTGTCCAGGCCGTTCGGGAAGGGTTAATTCAGCTTATTTCGCCTTACGCTTCAGGCTAAGCGTGGCCAGGGCAAAGAACAGCGCGCCCGAGCCAGCCAGGACCAACAGGCTGATTTGGGAACTGATGGGCGCGCCGCCAATGAAGAGGTCCACGCCCATCGCCCGCCGGAAATCCATAACTAGCTCCCCTGGCGCGCCGGCAAAAACCCGGCTGATGGGCTCGGCCATCATGGTCTGGCGCAAAAGCGCCGCCGAGTGCGCTGCGGGGATGAAGTTCACCACACTTGCAACAGCAGAGGGCAGTTGCCCCACGGGCACATAAACGCCGGCCAGGAAACCGATCAGCGTGCCGACCAGGGTGCTGATGATACTGAAAGAGGTGTTGGATTGTATCAGGGAGACCAAAAAAAGCACCAGCGCAGTGCTGGAGAAACCCGATAACAGAAGGAGACCTATGATTTGAAAGGCCGTGGCAAGGCCGGGCAATTGCCCGCCGCGGCTGAGAATGTACAGGCTTGCCAGGATGCCTGTAAGGAATGTCAGCAGCACGCTGATGATGTATCCGCTGATGATATAGCTGCCCACGATTTCGCCCCGGCCTATGGGGGAGGATACGAAGTCCATGTTGATTTTTCGCTCCTTGTCCTCGGCCATAAGCCCCATGGCGCCAAGGGCGGTGGTGACGGAGCCGGCGGCCATGACACCTGCCATCAGCCAGCTGTCCATCATCCATTTAACGCCTGCGCGCCCCTGAAATATACTGCTGGAGAGCATCAGATCCCCCAGGAAGAGGGCATAGAGCCCAATGATAATAAACACGGAGAGAAGGGAAAAGAATACAGAGGGCCGGTCCCTCAGGAAAACCCTGAGATTGCGTTTGATCATGGCAATCATTGGCGGATCTCCTTTCCAGTGATCTGGATGAATGCATCATCCATGGTTCCGGAGAGAACCTCAAAGTCCCGGATATAGGGGCGTACGGAATTGATGATGGGCAGCGCTTCAAACGCGTTTTGCAGCTTCACTTCCAGCAGTCCGTGCCTTTTGGCATATACTGTGCCTTGCTTGGCCAGCGCATCCATGGCGGCCGTAGGGTAAGAGGGAATCAGAATCAGCCTGTCGGAGGTGAAGCGCTCCTTCAGGTCCGTGGGTGTCCCCTGCGCCGCGATGCTGCCCTCGTCGATGATGATGATATAGTCCGCCTCCGCTGCCTCTTCCATGTAGTGGGTGGTCAGAAACAGCGTCATGCCGTGCTCTTTCTGCAGGCGGTAGACTGTCTCCCAGACATTTTTTCGGGTTTGGGGGTCAAGCCCTGTTGTGGGCTCGTCCAGGAAGAGGATTTCCGGCGTATGGATAAGCGCGCGGGCGATGTCGCAACGGCGCCGCTGACCGCCTGAGAGCTTACCATAGGGGCGTTTGAAAAAATCCATAATGTCTGCGGCTTCTGCTGCCCTGAGCACAGCATCCTTAAGCCGGCGGCCCTTCAGGCCGTACAGGGCGCCTCGTGCCAGGAGATTTTCCTCCGCCGTCAGCAGGCGGTCCAGCAGGTTATCCTGGAATACCACGCCGATGGAGCGGCGGATGAGGTCGTCTTCCTGGCCCAGCAGGGCGCCGTTAACGCTGACGGTGCCTTTATCGGGCTTAAGGAATGTGCAGATTATGTTGATGATGGTGGACTTGCCCGCGCCGTTGGGTCCAAGGAGAGCGAACATCCTGCCCTTTTCAACATAGAAATCCACACTGCGCACGGCATGCACATTGCCATAGGACTTGCTGAGCCCTGTGATGTCGATGATTTTTTCCGCCATGGCCTTGTATCCTTTCACAAGCAGGCAAAGAGAAATATTGACAAACACTGCAATTTACCCGTTTCTGCCGCGAGTAAACACACAAATACTCGAATCAGAAAGAAGGCTGAATGGCAGACGCACCGCGGGATAATATTCGCCAGGCGGAGTTGGTGCCGGAGATCAACATGGACAATTTGGGGCAATGGGGGTATAGTTTGCTTACAGGACTTGAACTACCCCTATCTCACTGGAAAGAAAGGGAATAGAAACCATGGGCAGAGTGCTTAATTTCAGCGCCGGTCCGGCTTGCCTGCCGGAGTCCGTCATGAAGGCGGCTGCGGAAGAGATGCCCGATTACCGGGGCCTTGGCCTTTCGGTGATGGAGATGAGCCACCGCTCAAAGGCGTTTAATGAGATCATCCAGGAGACTGAGGAGGGGCTTCGCCGCCTGGCGGGAATTCCTGAGGAGTATGCGGTGCTCTTCCTCCAGGGAGGGGCCAGCCTCCAGTTCGCCATGGCGCCGATGAACCTGGCCAGAAACGGCAAAGCGGATTATTTGATCACTGGGGTTTGGGCACAAAAAGCGCATGAGGAAGCGGCCAGATACCTGGATGTGCATGTGGCTTTGACAGGGGAGCGGGAAGGTTTTACCCGGATTCCCAACATGACCGGCCTCTCTTTTCGTGCAGACGCCGATTATGTGCACCTGTGCCTGAACAACACCATCTTTGGTACACGCTATGCAGTTTTGCCCGCCACCGGCGATATCCCGCTGGTGGCGGACCTGTCCTCCTGCATCCTCTCAGAGCCCCTGGATGTGCCGCGCTTTGGGCTGATTTACGCCGGAGCGCAAAAAAACATGGGGATCGCCGGGCTGACGGTGGTCATCATCCGAAAGGACTTGATCCGGGAGGACCTGCCTTCTCAGGTGCCCCTGATGCTCAGATACCAAACCCACTGCAAAGCTGCTTCCCTTTACAACACACCGCCCGTCTACGCCATCTACATCCTGGGGAAAATCATCCAGTGGATTGAGGGCCTGGGCGGGCTTGGCGTGATGGCCAAAATCAACCTGCAAAAGGCAACTTTGCTCTATGACCACCTGGATCAAAGCCGGCTGTTCAAGGGCATTGCCCACCGGGACAGCCGTTCACTGATGAATGTTGCCTTCACCACCGGGAATGCGGCGCTGGATACGGACTTTGTGCAGCGGGCTCAGGAGGCCGGGCTGATTGGGCTGAAGGGACACCGTCTGGCCGGCGGGATACGGGCCAGCCTTTACAACGCCATGCCGTTTGAAGGGGTCAAGGAGTTGGTTGACCTGATGTCAGCGTATGAAAAGGAGCGTGCAGGATGAAACATCGGCGGGTGGCGCTGCTTAACAACATCTCGCCCCTTGGGCTTAAGGAATTTGGCGCCAACTACGCCCTCACCCAGAATCAGGGGGACGCGGACCTGTGGCTGGTGCGCTCAGCGGACCTGCTGGAAACAGATATGCCCATCCGCCTGAAGGCCATTGCCAGGGCGGGAGCCGGCGTCAATAATATCCCGCTGGAGCGCTGCACCCGGCAGGGTATTGTGGTGTTCAATACCCCTGGGGCAAACGCGAACGCCGTGGCAGAGCTGGTGGTGGCGGGAATGCTTCTGTCCGCCCGTGATATCATTGGCGGCGCCAACTGGCTCAGGGAGCAGGAGGTGGATACTAGCCTGCCCCAGAGGGTGGAAAAACACAAAAGCGTCTTTTCCGGCAGCGAAATCCGGGGTAAGAGCCTCGGCGTGATTGGTTTGGGTGCTGTGGGGCACCTGGTAGCCAATGCCGGGGTGGCCATGGGCATGGAGGTGTGGGGATATGACCCCTCCATTGCCATTGAGCACGCGCTGAAGCTTGCCTTAAGCGTGCATCATGTTGTCCGGATTGCGGAACTGCTGCAGGCTTGCGACTATATCACCCTGCATGTGCCGCTTCTGGACAGTACCCGGGGCCTGATGGGACGGCTGCAGATGGACAGGATGCGCCCCGGTGCGGTGCTTTTGAATTTTTCCCGGGACCAGCTGGTGGATGAGGAGGCGCTTGAAGAGGCGTTGGCCGCGGGCCGGATCAGCAAATATGTGACCGATTTTGCCAATCAGCGGGTGATGTCCCTGCCCAACACGCTGGCGCTGCCGCATCTGGGGGCGGCCACAGAGGAAGCTGAGGAAAACAGCGCGATGATGGCCGCGCGGCAAGGCCAGGATTACCTGA
>JAAYJP010000220.1 GCA_012522875.1 Clostridiales bacterium
ATCAAGGATGGGATGGTCGCGGTGGTGGGGAGTGACAAGGAAGTGTTGGCCCTGCAAAGAAAGCACACACAGCTCATCAATGCCGCAGGCAAGTCCGTCCTTCCCGGTTTTCACGATAGCCACCTTCACCTCTATGGCTACGCTCTGAACAAGGGAAGGATGGTTCTGGAGGGTCTGACAGGAATTGACGCGCTTCAGGATAGGCTTATCAAACATATCAAACGCATCAGCCCGCCTGTGGGAGCCTGGATCACCGGACGTGGCTGGGACCAAACGGGCTATCTGGAGGGCCGGATGCCCAATCGGCATGATCTGGACCGGGTAACCACTGACTTTCCCATTCTGCTGTTGCGCAAATGCGGCCATGTCAGCGTCCTGAATACAAGGGCTTTGCAGCAGGTCGGAATTTTTGATAATCCTCCGGAAGTTTTGGGTGGGATGATTGAAATGGGGGAGGACGGGAAGCCAACAGGTATCCTGAAGGAGAGTGCCATGGACCTGGCCCGTCCGCCCGCCGGTGATTTGTCAGCGGCAGGGGCCAAGCGGCTTATTGCTATTGCTGCCAATGATTTTGTGCAGGCGGGCCTTACATCGGTCCAGACAGATGACCTTGGGGCATTTTCAGGAGAGCCACAGGAATTGTTCAGGGCTTATCGGGAGATGGCTGCTGAGGGACAGCTGCCCCTGCGGGTCAATGAGCAGATATTGATTACCTCGCCCGATAAACTCAAAACCCTTATTGCCATGGGATATACGAGCGGATTTGGGGATGACCGTTTCCGGATTGGCTCGCTGAAGATATTGGCTGACGGATCTTTCGGCGGCCGTTCTGCCTGGCTGCGGGCACCTTACACAGATGACCCGGATAATTTGGGGATTGCTCTGCATACCAGGGAACTGCTAAATGAGCTTGTATGCATCGCTCATCAGGCTGGTATGCAGGTTGCTGCCCATGCCATAGGTGACGGGGCCATTGATGCCATGTTGGAGGTCTTCCGTGAGGCACAGGCGAAGTGCCCGGCGGCAGCCCCACGCTTTCGTATCATCCACGCCTCGCTTTCGGCTCCGGATTTACTGGACCGTATGCAGGCCCAGGGAGTGGCGGCTGATATCCAGCCGGGCTTTGTTTCCTCTGACCTGCCATTTATCCAGAACAGGCTTGGCAAGCAAAGGGCAAAACTGGCTTATTGCTTCAGGGATTTCCTTATCCGGCAGATCCCCCTCGCTGGGAGCTCTGACTGCCCGGTGGAAGACTATCGTCCCCTGATGGGCGTCTATCATGCTGTAACCCGTTGCGGGCATGACGGGCAGCCGCAGGAAGGGTGGCTATCTGATCAGAAGCTTTCGCTGAATGAGGCTATACACCTCTACACTATGGGTTCAGCTTATAACGCTTTTGAGGAAGACATCAAAGGCTCTATCCGCCCGGGGAAGCTGGCGGATCTGGTGATCCTATCTGATGATATTGAGAGAATCCATTCTGATGGGATTAAGGAGATGACGGTGGAGAGAACCATTGTGGGCGGGAAGACCATCTACACCTCCTGAAATTCTTGCTGTTCGGGGTACAATATTATTATTGGGTCATGAAGGAGAACATCATGAAGAAAGCGGATATCGGTCTGGTGGGTTTGGCGGTGATGGGTGAAAACCTGGTGATGAACATGGAAAGCAATGGCTTTACTGTGGCCGTTTTCAACCGAACGGCCAGCAGGGTCAGGAATTTTACAGAGGGCCGTGCGAAGGGGAAAAGAATTATTGGCGTCTACAGCCTCAGGGAACTTGTGGACGCGCTGGAAAAACCCCGAAAGGTTATGCTGATGGTGAAAGCAGGTCAGCCTGTGGATGATTTAATCGAGCAGCTGATACCCCTGCTTGAGGCGGGAGATATCATTCTGGACGGGGGAAACAGCCATTTTCCTGATACTGCCCGCAGGCTACAATATGTTGAAAGAAAGGGGCTGTACTATATCGGCGTCGGGGTCTCCGGCGGCGAGGAAGGCGCACTCACCGGTCCCAGCCTGATGCCGGGGGGTTCCCCCGCCGCCTGGCCGCTGGTAAAACCAATTCTGCAGGCCATCGCCGCCCAGGTGGATGGTCAGCCCTGTTGTGATTGGGTTGGCGAGGGTGGCGCCGGGCATTTTGTTAAAATGGTGCACAACGGCATCGAATATGGTGATATGCAGTTGATTGTGGAAGCTTACCTGCTGATGAGAGACCTGCTGTCCATGGCGCCCGATGAGATGGCCGAGGTTTTTGCCCAATGGAATCAGGGAGAACTGGACAGTTATCTGATTGAAATTACTGCTGACATCCTGGCAAAAAAAGATAATGACGGCAGCCCGCTTGTCGATAAAATTCTGGATACGGCAGGGCAGAAAGGCACTGGGAAATGGACGGCGTCCACAGCGCTGGATGAGGGTGTTCCGCTGACATTGATCGCAGAGGCTGTATTTGCCCGTTACCTCTCCGCCGACAAGAACGGCCGAATAAAGGCAAACGAGGCGCTTGCCGGGCAAAAGCCAATGTTCGAAGGGAAAAAGAGCACCTTTGTGGAATGTATCCGCCAAGCGCTGTACGCAAGCAAGATCGTCTCCTATACCCAGGGCTATCTGCTGATGGCGGCAGCCGCCAAAACCTACGGGTGGCACCTGAACTTTGGCGGTATAGCCATGATGTGGCGCGGGGGTTGCATCATCCGCAGCGCTTTTTTGGGCAAGATCAAGGAAGCCTATGAGAAAGACCCGGATCTGGACAACCTGTTGCTGGCACCCTACTTTGCCCGGGCCGTGACCGGGGCCCTGCCTGCCTGGCGTGAGGTGGCTGCCACCGCCCTTGGGGAGGGGATTGCGCTGCCGGCGATGACCAGCGCCCTTACATACTACGATGGCCTGCGCGCAGGACGTGGCGGAGCAAACCTGCTCCAAGCCCAGAGGGACTACTTCGGCGCCCACACCTATGAGCGGGTGGATTGTCCCCGGGGCCAGTTCTTTCACACCAACTGGACCGGAAAAGGCGGGGATACAGCCGCCGGAACTTATAACGCCTGAAACCAATTCCCGTACAAAAGCCTCCCAATGACTTATCATAGGGAGGCTTCTTGTTGGATTTTGGTCAGCTGTCAGATGAAGGGCGCCGCAGCCGCAAACAGCGCTTCCGAGGACGCGTCTTTCACCAAGGCGACAGTGCGGTTGACGCCTGCATCCTGGTCAAACCATGTAATCAGGCCCTCTTCGCCAGGCGTGTAGCTTAGAATCGCCTCAAAGGGGCCAAGCGCCGAAATCTCCCATTTGGCCCAGGGATGGGTAATGCCTGAGGGCTCAAAGGGCTTTTCGCCCCTGCGTGCCCAGTAGACTTGCTGCTTGCCCTCCAGTTCATATCGAACAGCTGCCAGAGGCAGGGGGGCGGTACGGGCGTAGAGGTAATACCGCGGATTTTCGGCGCTTTGGGGCGTTTCAAGGGGGAAACCCAGAGCATCGGCCACCGCCTGGGCATCTGATTTCTCTGCCCACGCCAATTCGGGCAGCACCAAACCCTCCAGGCCCTCACCGGGAATCTCCGGAGGCTCTTCCTCTTGCCACTCGGCCATATCGTTGGCCAGTACCATCATCTTTTCCAGAGTTGCGCCTTCATCCATGGAGACGGAATAGGTCGAGCTCTGAAGCGTATCATACCACTGGGCAACCCCCGGGCCGCCGTCAACATACATTACGCGGCCATGGAAAACGCCGATGCGCATCTCCCGGTCAAAGGCCCAGTCATAATACATGCCGGAGAAATCCTGAAGATCGTCCGTATAGGTGCCACGAAGCACGCAGCGCGCTCCATTGTAGTCGAATACCGCCTGGGCGATCACCATGCCCTCGGGATCGCCTGCAGAGGCATCGATGTAGCTGTAATCGGCATCATCCACATCTGAAGGCAGCGGAGCCAGGTGGAACCACTCGCCGACGGCCTCCTCTGCTTCCTTAAGGGTGGCCTCATGGATGGGGTTGGGCAGGCCTGCCATCTCCGCCAGGGCGTCAGATAAAAGCATTGATATCATTAACGAAAGAATGAGCAGAATGCGCATATTTTTCATGGGATTACCTCCTCATTAAGCAAATGCACACCGCATCAGTTCATTTGAAAGGAGACCATACCGGCGACAATATAAGCGGTATTACCGTTATGGAGCTGAATCTCATACCAGCTTGTCTTGGGGATGGATACCACATTATAGACTTCGCCAGGGTTGACCTTGCCCACGATGGCAGCATCCATGGAGGGTTGCGCCCGCAAGTTGGCCTGCCGCGTATGGGTAACGGTCACCTTCCCCAGGAAATGATAGAAGGAGTTGTAGAGCCGGTAGACCGCCTGGATGGCTTCGGTGCGGGTCAGTGGATTGTTGGGGAGGAACTCGTGGTCCGCGTCCAGCGCCATGACCGGTTTTCCGGAGACATTGTCCATGTTGTCGAGGATGGTCAGCACCATGTCAAGCATAGGCAGAGCGCGCCAGTCGCCCACCACATTGCTCGAAATCCCCGCGTGTTCCTGGCACAGCGCGATGGCGGCACTATCCGCAACAAAGGGATCGTGAGAATGGTTGAATGCGGGGTTGTTCTCCCCCATATCAATCAGTGCACCAAACATTTCCGCAGCTGCCACGCCGCGCAGAACGATGTTGAAATCAAAGCCGGCGTTTGCCGCCTGGTATTCGTCCAGCGTCAGATAAACATGGCTGCGGATTGCTTTGGAATCCTTGTTCTTCAGGCGTATGGCGTTGGTGAGCAGCTGGTCCAATTCCTGCCAGGTAACATTGCCCTCTGAGGACATTCCCTGGGGCACCAAGCCCAGGGCCTTGGCTGCGGCGAGTTCCGCGGCGGTCTGCTCCTCAGGCGAGGGGGCTTGGGTAGGTGTGGGTTTGACGGTAGGCTTGGGTGTGGGGGTGACAAAAGGCTTCGGCTTTTTGTCACTCAGGAACTCGGTTTTGACATAGCCGTTATACATACCGTATTGCACATGGTACCAGACCATGCCCAAAAAGTCAGAATACACCTGCACTTCGGCAGCGTAGGGGATTTTGGCAATGACTTTGGCGCTGGCGTCAGGCGACTCGCGCAGGTTCAGCGTCTTTCCGTTTGCCGTTTTCACGTACATGGTGGAGGAAGGGACATTGATGGAAGCGGTAGCTGGCAGAAGAGAAACCAGCAGGATCAGGACAAACAGGAGGCTTAGAATTTTTCTCATGGTTTGTTTTTCCTTTCAAGTGGTCTGTTTATCACTCTTTGGTACGCATGGGGAGCAAGCTTTTTAGGCTGGATATTGCTTATGTTATAAACTTAATCCGCCCCAGTGTCAATTGCCGGGGCGAATTTCTGCAGGATACGATAAGATAAGAGGGCCAAGCCCTATATGACCAGTTTGCCCCCGCGGCGCACGCGGGCGACATTGATGAAGTAACTGTCCAATCCATCCTGGATGGCGGGGTCGAAACAATGCGGGGCGCCTTCTTCATCCCCCTTGTCACCCAGAATCAGGCGTTGGTTTTCTGCTGCACCTTTCAAAACCTTACGGGCGGATTCTTCTGCGGTCTGGGCGCCTTCAGGCGCGCCAATATCTCCCCAGATCGCAGTGAGGGTGGTGCCCGGCGTGGCTGAGTTGAACTTGATGCCCTCATCCCAGTACTCATATCGCAGCGTGAGCGTCAGCATATTCAGAGCCGCCTTTGTCGCCGCGTACATGGACTGGTAAGCCATGGGAGACCAGGCAATTCCGGAGATGATGTTGACCACCTGTCCGCCGCCCTGAGGCACCATAACCTTGATGGCGGCGCGGCAGCCGTAGAGGGCACCGTAAAAATTGATTGCAAAGGCTTTTTCCCAGTCCTCATTGGTCAGCACATGCATATTCAGTTTTTCAATGAGGGTTTTGCTTGCTCCTGTTGGGGCGAACATACCTGCGAGGCCAAGGCCGGCATTATTGATCAGCAAATCAAAGCGGCCATCCATAAACTCAACAGCCCCCGCAATCATTTGCTGCACTTCGTTTTCCTTTGTTACATCGCAGCGGATGCCCTTGACCTGGCCCGGGTACTGATTTTTCAGGCGCTTTTCGTGCGTGCGTAAATTCTCCTCGTTGATGTCAGCCAGCACGACCTTACCGGCGCCCTGGGACAGAAGTTCCTCACACAGCGCCAGGCCGACGCCCGAGGCTGCGCCCGTGACCACGGCGTTTTTTCCCAGAAAGTATCCCTTGTTGTTGTCCATCGTTCATTCCTCCCGATTATTCATAGCGCTGGTGATCGTGTGTCAAGGTGCACTGATCATAGCGGCCGGAGAACAAATACTGCATTGTGGGCATGGTCTCATTCGCAGGGTACTGATACAATTTGTGCTGGCCCCGTACGAAGTTGTCACTCACCATCCAGCCAGCGCCAAGCACCCTGGTGATAGGAACCTCTCCCCAGGGATCATCCCTGGAAGAACATAGCGTCACCTCTGCCTCCGCAGGCTCCCAGCTGTAGAAAGTGGTGGGGCTGTCATAGAGTAGGATGTGCATGTTTTCAAAGCCATCAGTGCCAATCTGGTATTTATGCAGCAGGCATCCGCCTTCAGTGGTGATGGGATTCTTCCGGGTGCATCCTTCCTGCTCGGTTGAGAAACCTGGGTCGTTGTAGCGGCCCATGCGCAGGGTGACGTTCACCAGGGGCACCCCCTTGCGCTGGATCATGCAATGCCCCCAGTTGCCCTCGCGTTCTACCAGGATGCGCTCGCACAGCTTTTTTGGAAGGCCTGAACCTTCACGGCCTGAGAAAGCGCCCATCAACGCGCCCGGCCCGCTTAGCTGAAGGCCCAGGAAATAAAGGCCGGTTGTCTCCCCGTGGCGCGCCATCAGGCCGACGCCGCCCTCCATGTACCAGGGTGCGAAGGTAGGTTCGCGGATATTGACGATGTAGCCGTAATATACGGGGGCCTCAGGATTAATCAGTTTCAGGGGCGGAGGCAGCGCCCTGGCTGCCGCCTCAGGGTCCGCGATGGCAAAGAACTGGATACCGTACTGGCTGTTCATCGAGCCGTCTTTCATGAAGCCACGGAGTTTGTCAAGGGGGGTAAAGACACTTGCCTGCATGATTATTCTCCTTTCAACTCTGGTTCGTATCAAACACAAAAGCTTTGCCCTGGGCATCCTGCATGGCTTCCAGGATGCGCCCGGGCTTGGATGCGTCACCAATCACCTGGCAATGTTCAAATTGCTCACCGCAG
>JAAYJP010000221.1 GCA_012522875.1 Clostridiales bacterium
CCTGTTATGGCACAGGCGTGTTGCCCCGGTAATACACTGCTTTCTTCGGCTGATAAGTATCTCTGGAAATAAATTTCCGCTCAACAACTTGTCCATTATACAGCTTCTCCAGGTATGTCTCCACAACATAGCCTTCCTGGGCCTTGGATTTCAACTTCTCTTCATCCCTGTATGTCACGATAAGGCCGGTCATATCCACCACATATTTCTTGTCCGTTGGAGGTGCCAGAACTTGTACCGTTTCTGAGTTTAAACGATAGCTGACGCCTTCTCCCAAACTCTGGCCATAGATTCTAATCTCGGTCACCAAACGTTTGGAGCTGTTGGACGCTGGACGAACCCGAGCGGCGATGTATATGTTCTCCGGGGTAGTATTCTTAAAGGAAAAATCAATCTCCCGTCCGCTGGAAAGATAAACTGTAGCGTCCTGCCCCAGATCTGAATAGGAAACTTTGTCAGAATGAATGGAACGCTTGGCGATGGTAAGCCCAGCTGTCAGCGTTGCTTGGTAAAGGGTGGTGCTGGACTGGCAAACGCCGCCACCAACCCCAGTTACCAGATCGCCATATACCTGCTCCAGTGCCTCATAAAAACCTGCTTGCAGAGTTCTGGGCCCTACGACCTTGTTGAAACTGAAGCTCTCACCAGGCTTCAAAATCATCCCATTCATTCGGGAAAGTGAAATGCGGATGTTGTTGTTACGGTTCTCGGTTGACGAGGTACTGATGGGTGTGCTGATGCTGGAACGAAGGGCAACCTTTTCCTTGAGCTGCGCCACTGTCACGGTTGGGGGAATCGCCTCGCCAGCCAGTTCGTAATCCCCAGACTGTCCGGCTGCAGCCCAGGCCATGATTTGCTCCCGGACTGAGGGGATATCAAAGCGGGCACCCTGCTGCTCCTGCTGGAATATAAAGGGTTCCCGGTCATTGTCAGGCTGGAAGTGCAATATCGCAGCATCCACTGGGTCCTTGTTAATGAAGGGTGCAATCTGTGAAAGCATTGTTTCCAACTGCTGGTCACTCAATTCGCTCTGGGCCACTTGCCCATAATAGGGGGATATTTGAAGCTTATCTATAGCGGCTTTTCTGGTATGTACATCGCCGGTGTGGGTCAACTGCCATGCTTGATTCAGCAAGGCATATAGTTGATTTTCTTCAATTGTCATGCCCAATGTGCTATAAGTGAGCGTCGCGAAAGTATGGCCGCGGTAATTTAGATTCAGCGACCAGCTGTTTAGTTTGCCAAGCATATCCTCCCTAAGTGCCTCCAGGGCTTCCTGAGGCTTAAGGCCTGCAATGCCGATACCGTTGATGTAAATGCCGGGAGCATAGACTTCCTCATACGGGGCGATGAGCCTTGCCACCTGGCGATCCCGAAGAGCCTGAACCCCAAAAACGCTCAGCCCAATCACAATCAGGGCAAGCAGAAACACTACTGGCCACTTGTGCCGTTTCGCCCTGGCTTTTTCATTCGGCTTCTCAGGCTCCGTTGGGGGATGCTGCCGTCCATGCGGCTGGCGCTGTGGCTGAAAGGGATATTGCTGCGGGGACATATTGTTCGCGTACTGATAAGGCATTCCACTCCAGCCTGACATTCCCAAAGGCTTGGGAGAAATACTCTGCTGATTATTGGAACGCCGTTTCATAGCTTATTCACCCAAATCAATTGACATTCCTCATGCCTGTGCGGGGATCAACTCCGGCACCTTGGCATCCATAAACGCCAAGAACTCCTCCCTGGTTACGGTTTCCCGCTCAATCAACAAGTTGGCAAGTCCATGAAGTTTGTCGATGTGGTCTTTCAGGGTCTTAAGCGCTACCTGATAAGACTTCTCAAGCAGAGAAGCCACCTCATGGTCAATCTTGCGGGCATAGTCTTCGCTGTATTCCCTGGACTGCCCAAATTCCATGCCCACGAAGACCTCCTGATCGTTCCCCAGATAGACTGTGCCCAGAGCATCGCTCATACCAAGTTTGGTCACCATCGTGCGAATCACTTCTGTGGCCTTCTTAAGGTCAGACTGGGCGCCGGTGTAAACATCATTTTCTATAATTTTGATTGCTGCGTGGCCTCCCAGCATCATGGACACCATCTGCAGCATCTTGGTGCGGCTTTGCATATCAAACTCCTTGTCAGGCAACGACAAGGTAAAGCCACCCGCCCCGCCCCGGGGAACAATGGTGACGGTGTGCACTTCATCACACTCCGGCAGGTAATGCCCTACCACCGCGTGGCCAGCCTCATGGTAGGCTACAATGCGCTTGTCCTCTTCCAAAACTTTGTGGCTCTTCTTCTCCGGTCCCATCTGAACCCGTTCCACGGCCTCAACCAGATGGGATTGGCTGATTTCCCTTTTTTTGTATCTTGCTGCCACAATGGCCGCTTCGTTCATCACATTTTCCAAATCAGCACCCGTGGCAAAGGGTGTCCTTTTGGCAATATTTTCCAAATTCACATCCGTACCAAGCGGCTTTCCTCTGGAATGAACTTTTAGAATGGCTACCCGGCCATTCAAATCCGGGTAATTCACTGTCACTTGGCGGTCAAAACGACCCGGACGAAGCAACGCTGGGTCAAGAATGTCACGCCGATTGGTGGCAGCCATCACAATAACGCCTTCATTGGTGGCAAAACCATCCATCTCAACCAATAGTTGGTTGAGTGTTTGCTCACGCTCATCGTGTCCACCACCCAAACCGGCGCCACGATGGCGGCCCACAGCGTCAATTTCATCGATAAAAACAATACTGGGCGAAGAGCGTTTTGCCTGGTCAAACAGGTCACGCACACGGCTGGCGCCAACGCCGACAAACATTTCTACAAAATCGGATCCGCTGATGGAGAAAAAAGGCACTTTAGCCTCCCCAGCAACGGCTTTAGCCAGCAGAGTCTTCCCAGTACCCGGGGGTCCTACAAGTAAGACGCCTTTTGGGATCCGCGCGCCAAGGTCCAGGTACTCTTTTGGGTTCTTCAAGAAATCAACGATTTCCTTCAATTCGTCTTTTTCCTCATCAGCACCGGCCACATCGGCAAAGGTTATCTTGTTTTTTGTCGGATCAACCATGCTTGCCTGGCTTTTACCAAAGTTCAGTACCTTGCCGCTGCCCCCAGTCTGCTGGCGCATGATGTAGAACCAGAACAGCATCACAAGGCCCATAGGCAAAAGATAAGGCAGCATCTCAAGGTACCAAGGCGTTACCACCGGAGGAAGATAGTCTATGGCAAAACCCAGGTTATTGATGCTCACCTGATCTACTGGAATACTATTCACTGTGGCGTGCATCGTGCGGACAGTGTCAATAAAATCAGAACCGATGGTGGTTTCAAAATCATAACGCGCCGGATAGTCACTTACAGCCACCAGGCTAACCTTGTTGCGCCCAATTAGTTGATTGCCGCGGATGGACACGCGGTCCACTTCCCCATTTTCAATCATACCAAGCAGCTCAGGATAGGTGATGCGGTTGGTGGGGACCCGGATGCTATCTGAAATAACAAAAGCCAGCAGCAAAAATGCTGCTATCATGATGACATAGCCCATCGCGCCACGTGATTTGCGCAAAATCAATAATCCTCCTTTAAGGGATTCATTAATAAGTATACCACGCTGGGCGAATATTAGGCAACGCAAATGCGGGTTTACAACCCCGGCACATCGGATTCTTCCTGATAAAAGCGCGGATGCAGCACACCTACATACGGCAGGTTACGATAGTGTTCCTTGTAATCCAGGCCATAACCTACAACGAATTCATTGGGAATCTGAAAGCATACATAATCCACCTCCAGTTCCACCCTGCGGCGCTGCGGCTTATCCAGGAGTGTCACCAAACGCACAGACCTTGCGCCACGTTCCCATAAAACTTTTTTAATATAAGAGAGTGTCAGCCCGCTGTCCACAATGTCCTCCACCACCAAAACGTCCTTGCCCAATACATCATGGTCAAGATCCTTCAAAATCCGCACCACCCCGGAGGTTTTGGTGCTGTTGCCATAACTTGATATAGCCATAAAATCGGTCATCAAGGGCAATGCCACTTGGCGAAGAAGGTCGGTGAAGAACATGACCGCACCCTTTAGTATGCAGATAAAAACAGGGCTTCTTCCGGCGTAATCCCGGGTGATCCTCTGCCCCATATTCACAACAGCCTCTTTGATCTCTTGCTGGCTGATCAGTACTTTATCCAGATCCTCATGCCTTTCAATTGCGCCCATGCCTTATTGCTCCCCCATTCCATTACTTAAATCACCTGGCAAGGCCCCTCTAAAAAAATAACAGATCCTGTTTCGGGTTTCTCCAGTGATAGCTGCAGTTTGTGCCATCCCGAGGCCAATCACCCATAACACCGTGTTCTCGCGCGCCAACAAAGGCCACCAGCGCCTGAAAGGCTTGTCCACTTTTCGGTCGCTTAGATACTTGGTAAGGCTTTGGGAGCCATCCATCCCGAGCGGGATAATCCTGTCCCCCGGCATTGCATACCGAAGCACCGACCCAGCAAGTTTGTCCTCATCAAAGGCCTGTAATCTTTTTCCATCTCCCATTCCTCTCATATTCAAAGCAATGTCAATCTGTCCCAAAGATGGTTCAGGAATTCCTTCGTAGGACGCTGGAAGAATGTGCAAACGCGCCTCTGTTACCAGAGCATAAGCACCGGCGGGGAGGTTCATTGTACTGGTCTTTCCTGTATTTGGCAATGCACAAATAGCGTCTGTTTGAGTCCTGTCCAAAGCGACAGAGTATACAGCACAGAGGCGGCGCACCAAACGGCGCCTGAACGCCAATGGCTCACGCATAAAGGGTGACCGCTTCAGGAAAACCATTGGAGGACATAGACTGGCGTGATGGGATAGCCAACGATCTTCAAAAACAGTCCAGGCTGCCTCCTCATCTCCCAGCAGCTTGGCGGTTGAAGCCATGCGTTTTATGGAACCTGGCGACAACTCATCCAGCGCAGGAGTGATACGCTGGCGGATGGCATTGCGAAGGAAGCGGGTATCCTGATTTGACATGTCCTCTATCCACCGCTGTCCGCGCTGTCTAAGCAGCGCCACCAAATGTTCTTTGGGTGTATGAATAAGCGGCCGCCAGACGTGGCCTGTAAGCTCCCTCATTGCCGAAAGACCGGTAGTGCCCGTGCCATGCATCAGGCGCATCAGCATGGTCTCAGCTTGATCATTGGCATGGTGCGCCAGAGCCAGCACATCCGTATGGGTAAGCGACATGGCATGTTGGAACGCCTCATAACGCACCTGTCTGGCCTGGGCTTCAAGGTTTCCGCCGGCAGGTACTTTTGCATCCATTACCTTAAGCGGTACGGCCAGCTTATTCATAAGAGATGCCAGCCATTCAGCTTCCGCATCCGATTCATCGCGCAGATGGTGATTGACATGAACACAATCCAAACTAAACCCCTGCTCTTTTCCTATCTCCAGCAGGATAAAAAGTAGCGCCAGAGAATCCGCCCCTCCTGACAGCCCCAGCAACACCCTATCAGGAGCCCCAATGGCTCTGTAGGATTCCATGACGGTGTCAAAAAGGGCAATGTCGATTCTCATGCAGCCATTGTAGAAGTTTTAGGGCTGGTTATCAACAAAAAAAGACAGACGAAACTGCAAAAATAAAAAATCGCCGGATCATTGACTATCTTTGACCTATTGTGGTATAATCTCATTGTCAGTAAGAACTGATTCATGACGATTATGAAGGAGGCTTTAAGATGTTTACGATGATTCCTTATCGCAGATACTTGTCAAATCCAAGAAGGGTTTTTGACTCGATGCTGTCTGACTCCTTTTTCCGGCCATTAATGAACGATGGAATGTTTGCCAACGGTTTCCGCGTTGATATCCGGGAGAAGGACGACGCCTACTACATGGAGGCGGAGTTGCCCGGACTTCAGGAAGACCAGATCAGCCTGACTGTGGATGATAACATGCTCACCATCAGTACCGATATCGAGTCTGAGGACAAGCAGGAAGATGGCAATCGCTACTATTGCGAGCGCCGGACGGGACATGTGGAGCGAAGCTTCAACCTTGACGGTATTGATGTGGGAAATATCAGCGCGAACTATAAGAACGGTATCCTCTACCTTACGCTGCCCAAGGACAAACCAGTGGAGAAGACCGTGCGCAAAATCGCCATTAAGGGTGAAGAACCAAAACTTGAGGACAGATAGTTCAAAATTATACCTGCTGGACACAGGGGCTTTCAAATGAAGGCCCCTTTTGCTCCTCTATTTTCAATCCATGAACATGTGCGC
>JAAYJP010000024.1 GCA_012522875.1 Clostridiales bacterium
ATGTCCGGCCGCAAGGAAGTGCAGGAGGCCGCCAGGGCGGCCATCGACAAATATGGCACCTCCGCCTCCGGTTCCCGCCTTCTGGCTGGCGAAAAGACCTTATATCAGGAGCTGGAAAGCGAGATCGCCCGCTGGAAACACACGGAGGATGCCCTGGTGCTGGTCTCAGGCCACGCCACCAATGTCACTTTTGTGGGAAATTTCTGCGGCAAAAACGACCTGATCCTCTATGACGCCCTGGCCCACAACTCCATCGACCAGGGCTGCCGCTTAAGCGAGGCCACGGTAAAGCCCTTCCCCCATGATGACCCGGTGGCGCTTGAATCCATCCTCAAAACCCAGCGGGGCAAGTTTGAAAAAGTTCTGATCATCATCGAAGGCGCCTACTCCATGGACGGTGACATTGCCAATGTCCCTGCGTTTGTCAAACTCAAAAAGCAGTACGGCTGCTTCCTCCTGGTGGACGAAGCCCACTCCGCCTGCGTCATCGGCGAAACCGGCGGCGGTGTGGACGAATACTTTGGCCTGGCGCAAGGGGACGTCGATATCAAAATGGGCACCCTCTCCAAAGGCCTGGGTACCTGCGGGGGCTACCTGGCGGGGTCTCGGAACCTCATTACCTTTCTGCGCTATAACCTGCCCGGCTTCGTCTTCTCCGTGGGCATCTCCCCGCCCCTTGCGGCGGGCACCCTCAAGGCCGTACAGCTGCTCAGGAGCGACAAGTCCATCATCCAAAGCCTGCACGCAAACATAGAGACGTTTGTCCGGGAAGCGCATAAGCGAAATCTCAACACCTGCTTGGCCGGGGAAACAGCCATCATCCCGATTCTGGTGGGCGGCGATGAAAATGCCTTCCTTCTTTCCAACCTCCTTCGCCATCGCGGTGTCTTTGTGCCCCCCGCGGTCTTCCCCGCGGTTCCAAAAGGCAAGGCCCGCCTGCGCTTCTGTGTGGTAAGTGACCATAAGGAAGAACAGATCATCAAGGCGCTGGACACACTGATGGAGGCCGCGCAAGAGGCGGGGATCAAACTGCCCGCATAGGGGAAAACGGGTCTGTTTGTGGGGAGGGCGCTGTTTAGAGGTGCCCTCCCTGAAAATTTTATGGGTTTTTGAACAGTGTTTTGTAGAAGGCTACGGCTTCTTCCAATGCCTTGACGGGTAGCCTCTCATTGGCCGCATGCACGGTATCAGCGATGTCGGGGCTGACCCGCAGCGGAGAGAAGCGGTAGACCCGGGGACAAATGGCGCAGTAATGGTAGGCGTCGGTGGCGCCCACCATGAGGGCCGGCAGCGTCATAACACCGGGCCAGACGGCACCGGCCGCCTTTTTGATGCGTTCAAAAGCAGGGCCCTCCATCTGGGACACGGGGCTTGGGTCATTGCCGGTAATCAGGTTCACCTTAACCCGGGAGTCCCTGATGGCCTCTTTCAAATAGTTCACGGCGCTCTCCTGGCTCTCGCCGGGCAGCAGGCGCAGGTTCAGCCCGGCAGTCACCGTGACGGGCAGGACGTTGCTGGCATCGCTTCCGCGCAGCTGCGTGACGGCGCAGGTGGTGCGGAACAGGGCGGCAATGCTCCCCGACCGAAGCCTGGCGAACCGTTTGATAAACGGCGAAAAAAGCCCCGGCCAGCGGTAGATGAGGCGATAGGGGCCCGCGCTGCCTTGGCTCAATTCCTTAAGCGCCTCTTTCACCGGGCTGATGATCCGCATTTGGAAGGGATTTTTGCTTAAGCGCACCAGGGCACGGGCCAGGATCTCCGCCTGGCTTTCCCTTGGCGGGCGGGATGCATGGCCGCCGGGCCCTGTCGCCGACAATTGCACCTGCGCCATGCCTTTCTCCGCCACGCCCACCATGGCCGCATAGCCCGAAAAACCAGGCACGGTACCCGCTTCCACCTGGCCTCCCTCATCCAGCACCGCCCAGGGCAGGGCATCCCTCTCCCTGAGCCACTCAATGATCCGCCCGGTGGTGGGGCCATAGGTTTCCTCGTCCCCTGAAAAGCAGAAGTAAATATCCTGCGCGGGGGTGAAACCCGCTTGTATCAGCTCTTCGGCCGCCTGGAGCATTGCCGCCAGCGTTCCCTTGGTATCCACCGCTCCCCGGCCATGGATGAAACCTTCGGTGACATCCCCTGAAAAGGGCGGCCGCTCCCAGCCCTCATCCGGCGCCGGCACCACATCGTAATGCGCCATCATCACCCAGGGCCTGTCTTTGGCCTTTCCCTGCCAGCGGTACACCAGCCCACGCCCAAAAATGACATGGCGCTCACAGGTGCCCGCCACGGCGGGGTACATCGTGTGGATAGCCTCCCGGCATCCTTCAAAAGCCGCGGGATCCTCCGGATAATCCACAGTCCCTGCGATGGTGGGGAAGGCGATCAGCCTGCCCAGTTTTTGTTCCACTGTCGTATTCATGCCCTTCACCTCTTGAGTATCATCCCCATCATTATCTCATCCAGGTAACTGCCGTCTTTCAGTTTGAAGCCGTTTATCACCCTGCCCCAGGGCACAAAACCGTGTCGCTCATAAAGGCCAACGGCGCGCGTGTTGCCCGCCAGCACCTTGAGTTCCAGCTGCTCATAGCCCATCACCCGGGCCAGGGTGATGCACTCGCCTGTCAGCAGGCGGCCCAGGCCCATGTGCCACCAGGGCTTCCGGATGGCAACGCCAAGTTCGCCCCGGTGGCGCAATTTGCATCGTTTTCCCACAGGAAACACGTTGGCGCAGCCCAGGACAGCATCATCCAGGAAAACTGCCGCCATCACACGGCGCGGGTCAAACAGAACCTCCCGCAGGAAGTCCTGCTCTTCCTCCCGGCTCATGCCCACTTCCTCAGGGTACCGGGCCAGGAAGTTGGTTTCCCCAGCGGTATCCGCCAGGTAGGACAGCATCGGGGCAGCGTCCCCTGGCCCCGGGCTTCTGAGGAGGCAGGATGAACCGTCTTTCAGCTTGAGGGTTCTTTCACGGCACGTCATCCAGGCCCCCTCCCGCACACAAACAGCCAATGGTTGCAGGCGCCCAGGTGCTCCTGTTTTTCGCTCAGGTACAAGTGATATCGGAACCATCGGGCGTATTCATCCGGAGTGAAGGCGGCAAATTTGTCCTCAAGCATTTCGGAAAGCCCGTCGGTGTTCACCCGGCGAAAAACCTTGAGGCCCGCCTTTTCCGCTTCCTCATTCGCCTGCGCCAGGGTGTGAAACACAAAGGGAAAGTCCTCCACCCGGAAGGTGTCCTGGTGATAGTCCCCTTCCGTCATGTACCGGCCCCCGTCATAGCGAAGGGCCTGGGTGGCGATGACCCAGTCGTTATTGATGAAAGCGATGAAAATCCGCCCGCCGGGCCTGGTCACCCGGCGGCAGCCTACCAGCAGTTTCACCCGCTGGGATTCTGTCCGCAGGTGATACATGGGCCCCAGGCACAAAACAGCTTCAAAAGAAGCCTCCGGCAGGCCGTCAAGCGCCGCCTGGGCATCCATGCAAAGGGCTTCCAGTGCCAAACCGGGTGCTGTTTTTGCCTTCAGCTGCTCAATGTGGGAGGGCATCAGGTCAACCGCCATGACCGTATGCCCCTTTTCCGCCAGGGGCAAGGCGTAGACGCCTGCACCGCAGCCCAGGTCCAGAACCCGGCTGGCGGGCGCAATTTCCTGCCCCAGGATATGCAGCGTGGTGAGCGCTTCCAGCTTATATCCTTCCCCCTCTATACGCCCGGCCTCATCGGTAAAGATCTCCCCATACAGCATCCGGGTCCTTTCCAGGCTGTCCGTCATTTTGCGCAGCCGTTCCATCCCTGTCCCTCCAATAAAGCCAGATAGCCTGTGATATCAAAAGGCTCAAGCGGGCTGTCCTTTTTAAGATACAGCGGGTGGTGGGGGTGTCCCTTTTTGCTTCGTAGCCCTGCGGTATACCACCGGGCGCCCTGTTTGATTCCCTCTTTGACAAAGTCCGCCATACAGGCAGCCAGGTACCCCCTTGTTTCCATCACCGCGCCCCAGGCGGCCCACACCGTTTTGGTCTTTCCAAGGAGAAAATTGAATGCCTTCAGATTTTCCCGGTGCAGGAAAGCGCAGATCTCCCGGTCCATATCCCCGGGCCGGGTTGCCCGCTGTGCGTAGAGGTTCATCATCAGAAAGCTGTCATATCCGTTGTGCCGGGCTACCCTCTGGACACTTTTTAGTGTGTTGTCAAGCCCCGCGGGCTGGGCGGTGGAGGGATTGAGCCCCACGCAGATCAGTGGATGTACCCCGGCCGTTCCCAGCACATAGCGGTACTCTGTGTAAAAAGGCGGGAGATAGAGCCATTGATGGGAATCGAAGCCCAGGGCAGGCGCTTTTAAGGCCTCCTCAAAGGAAAGGAGCGGCTGGCTGTGGATGCTGGCGGCGGGGATATGCATCCTTAAACCTCCGCTTCCCGGAATGGCTTTTTTTTGGCCGCATCCTCCGGGTCAAAATACTCCGCCTCCAGACGGTCAAAGCGCACCGGCTCCAGGAAGTGTTCCGGCAAAAAACGGGTTTGGGAAAAGTCCTCCCAGTCCTTCAGATGGCGGCTCAACACCATGGGGACGCCGATGTCCAGGCGATGGCAGCACTCCAAAAGCGCCTCCTGCCAGGCCATTTTGTCACAGGACGCCACCGCATCCGCCACCATTTTGTTTTTCCTGACCTGCCTGACCCACAGCTTTCCCGCCATGTCCGCCCCCCTTTTCCATGTTTTGCATGATTATAACATGCACAGCAAGCACAAAAGGCGCCTGAACAATCGACAAATCCTTCCAAAGCCCCTATACTGGACAGCGTTCCTGATAAAATGAAGCGAGGAATTGGATGTGACAAAAAAATCACTGCCTCTGTTCAGAAACCTCCTGCTGTGCGCGCTGATCGGCTGGCTTGGTGTTTATGCCAGCCTGCTGAGCACCTTGTCCAATCGGCTGGCCGCCCAATTCTC
>JAAYJP010000025.1 GCA_012522875.1 Clostridiales bacterium
GCGTCCAGCTCATCTTCATCCTGGCGGATACCCAGGGACAGGATCGCGCTGTTGCGCTCCTGCTGGGTGGCATGGTTCCACCAGCCCAGCAGGGTGTTGTTGTCATGGGTGCCGGTATAGACCACCATGTTGGGCTTGTGGTACTTGACCAGGTGCTCGTTGTGCGGATCGCCCGAGAAGGCAAAGGTCAGCACCTTCATCCCTGGGTAGCCGCAGTAATCCATCAGGTTGCGCACCTTTTCATTCACGGCGCCCAGGTCTTCGGCCACAATGCGCATATCCGGCAGCTCCCGCTTCACCACCTCAAAAAAGCGCTTGCCAGGGCCCGGGTGCCAGGCGCCGTTGCGCGCGGTCTTCTCCGCCGCAGGCACCGCGTAATAGTTGGCAAAACCGATGAAGTGATCGATGCGGGTGATGTCAAAAATCCGCTGCATCCACTTCAGCCGGGTAATCCACCAGGCGTACTCCGTGCGGGCCAATGCCGCCCAATTGTAAAGCGGGTTCCCCCAGCGCTGGCCATCCCAGGAGAAGTAATCGGGTGGGACACCCGCCACATGGGTGGGCCTGCGGTGGCGGTCCAGCTGGAAGATGCCGGGGTTGGCCCAGGCGTCAGCCGAGTCTTCCGCCACATAAATGGGCATATCGCCAAAAATTTGGACGCCCTTCCCATTGGCATAGTCCTTTAAGGCGTGCCACTGCCGGAAAAACAAATACTGGATGAACACGTGCTCATCCACCTGCCCCTTAAGTTCCTCCCTGCTGCGCCTGAGGGCTCCGGCACGGCGCATGCGGATGCCCTCGTCCGGCCAGTCCTGCCAGGAGATGCCGCCGAAATGCTCCTTAAGGGCCATAAACAGGGCATAGTCCTCCAGCCACCAGCCGTTTTCCTCCCGGAATGTTATCAGCCCAGCCTGAAGCTTCTTCCCGGCGTGCCGGAAAGCTTTTTCCAGCATGCTGCGCTTAAAGCCGATTACCCGTGAGAAATCCACCCGCTGCGGGTCTTCCCCCAGGGCAGGCCACTCAATGGGCGGCAGGATCCGCTCCTTTACCAGGGTGCGAAGATCGATCAACAGGGGATTACCGGCGAAGGTGGAAAAGCACTGGTAGGGGGACTCGGCAAAGCCGGTCGGCGAGATGGGCAGCACCTGCCAGATACCGCAGCCGGCCTGGGACAGGAAGTCCGCGAACTTGCGGGCCTCCGCCCCCAGGGTGCCGATGCCCTCAGGGGAGGGCAGGGAGCTTAAATGCATCAGGATTCCGCTTTGGCGCATGCTGGTCCTTCCTTAGTACCAGACGCAGCCGGAAAAGGGCGGCAGCGTCAGGGCGTTGTCGTGTATTTCGGGCAGCCCCTGCCCGGTATCCCAGGGCGAGAAACGGGCTTCAGGCCAGGTGACGGGGACTTTCAGGCTTTCCCCGGACAGGTTCTGGATGACCAGGGCGCTGCTGTCATCCATCCGGGCCCGGTAGGCCATCAGGGCCTTGTGGCCCAGATCCACGGCCTGGATTGTGCCCCTTTGAAGCGCGGGGTGCTCCCGCCGCAGGGCCAGGATATGGCGGTAGAAATTGAGCAGGGAACCCGGGTCCCCCTCCTGGGTGTCCGCGGCGTCCTTCAGCCGCTGGGCCTGGTCAAAGTCCCACGGGGGATCGGGCATGCCTGCGGAAACACTTCGGGACCAGAGCATGGGCAGGCGTTTGTTCTCATCCCGGCCGGAGCCGGTCATTCCGATTTCCTCCCCGTAGTACACAAAGGGGAAGCCCGGCAGCATCAGGCAGAGGGCGGCGGCCTGCTTCATCTTCTGAGGGTCCATCCGCAGGAATCCGGCAGAACGCCCCATGTCGTGGTTGGACAGGAAAGGGGCGTCCATGGCGTCCGGGTTCAGGGCCAGGATGCTATTCTGCCATGCGGCGGCCTTTATGGCAAGGGTGGCCCCGTCCTGATCACGCATGGCCTGGACGATTGCCCCATCGGCCCCCGCGAAGGGAAAATTGAAAAAGCTGGCCACCCCGCTTTCATACAGCGCCAGGATCGTGCCCTGGCCCTTCCAGGCCTCAGCGATCAGATAGGCCTCAGGCTGGATGCCCTTGACCCCGTCGCTGAACCAGCGCAGGAAAGCGGTGTTCTTCGCCGTGTTTTCCTCATAAAAGTGGGTGACCGCGTCCAGGCGGAATCCGTCCGCCCCCATTTCAAGCCAGAAGGAGGCGATCCCCAGCAATTCTTCCCTGAGGGCCGGGTTCTCCAGGTTAAAATCCGGCATATGGCAGCCAAAACTGCTCTGATAATACCAGCCCTCCGCCCCCGGCGCCGGGTGCTGGCCCGCTTCCCTGGAAAAATGGTAATACGCCACATACGGGTTATGCGCCCTGCAGCGCCGGGGATCAGCGCACTCTTCCTGCCCGCAGGGGTCAAGGGGCAGGCTATTGAGCGCGGACAGAAACCAGGGGTGCTGGCTGGAGGAGTGGTTGATCACCAGGTCAACGATCAGCATGATGCCTTTCGCTTCGCAGGCTTTGGCCAGGGCCTTGAAATCATCCAGTGTGCCCAGGGCAGGGTCAACAGCCCTGTAGTCGGCCACATCATAATGGTGATAGGAGGGGGAAGGGAAAAAGGGGGTGAGCCACAGGGCGCCAATGGAAAGGGAATCCAAATAGGGCATCTTGAGAATGATGCCCTGAAGGTCGCCCAGGCCGTCGCCGTCGGCATCATAATAGCTGGGGGTGAAGATCTGATACCCCGCGCCCTGGGGAAAAGCTTCCGCCAGGCCGTTCAGGGGGAGGAGGCACAGCAGAAGCAAAAGGGCCAGCCCCCGCCTCATCCCTTGACCGCCCCCCCGGTGACACCCTCCACATAAAACTTCTGAATCCTGATAAACAGCAGCGTGATGGGGATAGCCACCAGCACAGCACCCGCGCAGAAGCGGGTAAAGAACTCATAGATATGCTCCCGTTCCAGCATCCTGTACAGCCCCAGGGCCACCGTGTAGTTCTGGTAGTCATCCTTCATGATGACCGATACAAAGATAAAGTCCACCCAGGGCGCGATGAAGGCGGTGATGGCGGTATAGACCACAATGGGCTTGGAGGAGGGCAGGATGATCTTCCAGAAGATCTGGTTTCTGTTGGCGCCGTCGATCGTGGCGGCCTCATCCAGGCTTCGGGGGATGGTGTCAAAGAAGCCCTTGGCGATGAAGTACCCCAGCGCCCCGCCGCCCGAATACACCAGGATCAGCGAGATGAGGGACTTGGCCAGGCCCACGGCTTTCAGGATGTGGTAGACGGCGATCATGCTCATGAAGCCGGGGAACATGGTGAGGATCAGCCCGATGTTCATGAAGGCCTTCCGCGTGGGAAAGCGCAGGCGGCTGAAGGCATAGGAGATCATCAGCACAAGGGAGGTGGTGATCAGGCAGGTGAACACCGCCACGATCAGGGTGTTCATGTACCAGCGGGGGAAGGCGAACTGGCCGGTTTCCGTAAAAAGGCGGGAGAAGTTGCCAAACGTGTATCCCTTGGGGAGGATGTAGGGGGTGTATGCCCCGGGCTCCGCCCTGAACGCGGTAAGCACCAGCCACAGGATGGGGAGGAGCCACACGGCGGCCATGGCGGTAAGCACCACATAGGCCGTGGATATCCGCAGGGCCATGAGGCCTGTCACCAGGCCGATGAGGGAAAACAGCAGCAGCATCCACAGCCCGGGACCCAGGTGCCTGATAAAGAAAGGCTCTGCTAAAAAGCCGGAGGCGTCAGCCGAAATTTTGGCGCTGAGCAGGGCATAAATCCCCGAAATAAGCACAGCGGCGCAGGCCGCGCACAGGGCGCCCAGAACCTTCCGCC
>JAAYJP010000026.1 GCA_012522875.1 Clostridiales bacterium
GCGCAGCACATAAACATCATCCTTCAGCTGGTAGGCGGATTCAAAGCGCGTTTGCTGGGCCCCGTCCAGCAGCGCCAGGATGTCCTCCGCTGCCTTCCGGGAGAGGCTGTTCGCCGTGGGGGAAGCGACGCCCCCCTGCTGGACGCCCACATCCACCAGCGTTGAGGTGAAGCCCGGAAGGGCCAGGGCGCAGTATGCCTGGACGATCAGCAGAAGCGTGATCAAAAGCATACTGCGCCATTCAGGCTTTAAAAACCCAAATATTTTCAATGTCTTTGTTCCTCAAATTTCCTGTTTGTTTCACGTGAAACATATTTGTCCAGGTTCAGTCCGCCTCCGGGGATCCATCCCGGGCTCCATGGCCTTCCTGAGGCTTCAGGTTGATTTGCACCGCTTCAATGCGGGTGTTGTTGGAGCGCAGGACCTTTAGGGAAAAGCGCTCGTTCTCCACTGTGGGCGTGTCGCCGGGCTTGGGAATATAACCCAGGCGCTCGATGATATAGCCGGCAATGGTGTCCGCCTCCTGGGAAACCAGATCCAGGTCAAAGGCCCGGTTCAGGTCACTGAGCGGAAGGGAACCCATGAGCACAGCCTCCGTTTCCGTCACCCTCACCAGGGGCTGGGCGTCGTCATCGTCATACTCATCCCGGATATCTCCCACGATTTCCTCAATCAGGTCCTCCATGGTGATGATGCCCGCCACACCGCCGAATTCATCCACCAGCACCGCCAGGTGCTGTTTGGATTGCTGGAACTTCACCAGCAGTTCGTCGGTATACATGGTGTCGGGCACAAACAGCGCGGGCCTGACGATGTCGCGCAGGGTGAGGGATCCGCCGTTTAAGGCCTGGAGGTTCAGGAGGACATCCTTGAGGTGGACGATACCCAAAATGTGGTCCTTGTCTTCCTCAAACAGCGGGATGCGGGAATGCAGCTGGTCCAGGAGCAGTTCCATATTTTTTTCATGGGCGTCATCCGCGTCCAGCATGTGGGTGTCCACCCGGGGTACCATAATTTCCCGCACCAGCCGGGTGTCCAGGGAGAGCACGCCCCGCATCATGTTGAACTCCTCCATGTCGATGGCGCCATCGTTTCGGCTGGAGTTCAGGAGCGCCTTCATCTCCTGGCGGGTCAGCTTTTCCTCTTTCTTGCTGAAGTCGATGGGAGTGAGGCGCTTCAGCAGCCCTGTTGAGACATTCAGAAGCCAGATAAACGGCTTGAATATGGCGCGCATTGCCAGAATGGCCCCGGCTGAGCGGAGGGCGTACTCCTCCGGCACCTGGATCGCCAGCTGTTTGGGGTAAAGCTCACCCAGTACCAGGGAGATATAGGCCACCAGAATGGTGACGAGGATGGTGGCGATGGTTTCCGCCCCGGGAATCCCGCCCAGCGCCGGGGCCAGGAGCCCCACGAAGGACCGGGAGGCCGATGCGGAATTAAAAAAGCCCGCCAGGGTGATGCCCACCTGGATCGCGGACAGGAAAGAGTCCGAATCAGAGAGCAGCCTTTGTACCTTGCGGGCACGCCTGTCCCCCTGGCCGGCCAGGTCTCCAATTTTTGCCGGGTTGAGTGAGACAAAGGCCATCTCCGCACCTGCGAGGAAAGCGTTGATGACGGTGAGGACAAGAATCAGAATAACCGAACTGATGACCGATGATCCGCCAGGGTCGTCCATGCCGGAAACCACACTCCTTGAAGAAAGATAAGGGAATTATACAATGCGATGCCCCGCAATGCAAACAACAGGCTTACACGCCCAGGCGAAGCAAAGGAATCACCTGGACATGCCAGTGCCCGGTGACCGGGTCTTTCCCATCATAGTCGCAGAAGGCCACCGTGCTGCCTCCCTTGCTTCCGAGGAAACCCATGGCCCTGATGACGCCGGGCTTTCGGGGGAAGCGGGCTTTCAGCCCGCGCTTGCAAATAAAAAACCGGGTGTCAGCGGACTTCAGGCAGGCGGGAAGGACGCTTGAAGGGACGGAGGACAGCCGGTCCAGGAGCAGGAGATCCCTGATGGCCTGGGCCTTCTCCGGCAGCCAGCCTGTCAGATGATCCAGTACCAGGCAGGTCAGGCCGTCCAGGGAAAGGGCGCTGCCTGATTCAGCCTCCGTAATGGCCCGGCCAAGGCTCAGAAACAGGCTGAAGGGAGAAATTCCCACGGCGCGTGTCAGCCATCTGAGGGTACGGCTGAAGCGGCCGCTGTTGTGCAGTTTGTCCAGCGCCCTCTCAGCCAGGCGCAGGGCCTTAAGGTCCTCCCCGCTCAAACAGGGTGTGCCCGTGACCGTGTATGGGGCCTCCGGATCAAAGGTGCAGGGATAGGTTTCCGGATCCTCCCGCATGGCGCTGCCATGGATGAGCTTCAAAAAGCCCAGCTGCAGCGCGTGGGGGCCAAGGGCGTAAGCTTCATCAAAACCCCGGGCGAACCCGGCCAGGCCTTCGCCGGGCAGCCCCGCGATCAGGTCCAGGTGTACATGGGCGTTCCCCTGGCTGATAAGGGCGCGGATGTTCTTCCTGAGTTTCTCCATGTCCGTCTTTCGCCGCACCCGGGAAAGGGTAGCCGCATCCATGGACTGGAGCCCGATTTCAAACTGAAACAGCCCGGCAGGGGCCGCGGAGATGATCTCCAGGGTGGAGGCAGCCAGGATGTCCCCCGCGATCTCAAAATGAAAGGTGATGCCCGGGGGAAGGCTGGTGCTGGTTTCAGAGATAAATTGCAAAACAGCGTCCGCCCGGCTCCGGTTCACATTGAAGGTGCGGTCCACAAACTTGATGGTCCTTGCGCCGGAATGAGCCAGCGCGCCAATTTCTCCGTACACCCGCTCCAGGGGCACGAAGCGGGGGCGGCCCTCCTGGCGGCCTGACAGGCAAAAGGCGCAGCTGAAGGGGCATCCCCGGCTGGCCTCGATATAGGCGATGCGGCCATGGAGCTGACCAAAATATTCCGGACAATAGGGAGTGGGCGGCGGCGCCTCATGCACATGGGCGGGGCTTAAATGAAAATGCTTCCCTGTCCGGCAGCACAACCCGGGCACCTCATGAAGTTTCCCGATGCCCCCCAGGGCGTCCAGCAGCCTGGCAAAGGGAAGTTCCCCTTCTCCGGCGATGAGGAAATCCGCTTCCGGCATGGCCTCAAGCGCGTCCTCCGGGCAAAAACCCACCTCGGGGCCGCCCAGAACGATCACACACCCTGGCATCGCGGCCCTGATCATTGGAAGCAAAGCCTTGACAGACTTGATATTCCAGATATAGCAGCTGACGCCCAGCACCCGGGGAGCATCCCGGATGACGCGCCGGGCCACCTTCACAAGCGGCTCATTCACCGTGCCTTCAAGCACCGTGACCTGATGGCTGCCCCGGGCGAAAGCAAAAACCCCGGCCCGCAAGCACCAGGGGGCCAGGGAGGAATGGACATATTGGGAGTTGAGCGAAAGAAGCGTTACCGCAAGGGGCTGGGGCATGAATGCTTCCATGCTGCCCTTACCGGGCTCCCTTGTCATAGGGCACGCCGCTGGCCCGGGGCGCCTGGGAGCGCCGGCTGGTGAAGGCCAGCACCACCATGGTGGCGATGTACGGGATCATCTTGTAGATGTCGCTGGGGATGCCCAGGTCTTTGAGGACCGGGATGCCGGAGTAGGAGGCTGCGACGGTCTTCATCAGGCCAAAGAAGAAAGCCGCGACAAAGATGCGCAACGGCTTCCATTGGCCGAAGATCAGCACGGCCAGCGCCAGGAAGCCGTAGCCGGACACCGTGGCGTTGAAATTGGTGGAGGTGGGGATCACATACACGAGGCCGCCCAGGCCTGCCAGGGCGCCGGAGATCAGCACGCCAGCGTAGCGGATTTTATAGACATTGATGCCAACGCTGTCCGCCGCCTGGGGGTGTTCCCCGCAGGCGCGCAGCCTCAGGCCAAAGCGGGTTTTGTACAGCACAAAGGCGGAGGCAGCCAGGATGATGAGGCCCAAGTAGGTTGTGATGTAGCAGTTCTGGAAAAGCAAGGGGCCCAGGACGGGGATATCGCCCAGCACCGGCACCTTCTCGATGCGGAAGGTGTTGACGAACTGGATTTGCTGAATGCCGTTTGGCAGTGTTGTGCGGGCCAGGTAGATGGAGGCTGCCGGGGCGATCATGTTCAGGGCTGTGCCGGAGATGGTCTGGTTGCTTTTGAGCGAAATCGCCGCGTAAGCATGCAGGAACGAGTAAAGAAGGCCTGAGCCCAAGGCCACCAGGATGGCCAGAAGCAGCAGGCCCTGGCCGCTCATTGCCCCCTGTACCCGGTTGATGAAGTAGATGCTTGAAAAAGCCCCCGCTACCATGATGCCTTCCAGGGCGATGTTTACAACGCCGGAGCGTTCGGAAAACATACCGCCCAGCGCTACGATAAGCAGCGGGATGGAGAAAAACATCATCTGCTGAAAGATAAAATAAATGATCTCCATGTTATGCCTCCACCTCCTCCCGGCCGGCTTCCTGGCCGTCCGCGATGACCGCTGCCCGCTTTCCTTTTCTGCCGGAGAGGAAATCCCGCGCCAGAAGCGCAAACGCGCTGAAATAGATAATCAGGCCGATGATAACATCGATGATCTCCTTCATGTACCTCAGCGACTGGAGGTGGCGCCCGGCCTCGGTGAGGTGCGCGACAAAAATCCCGGTGAAGATAATGCCAATGGGGTTTGAGAGCCCCAGCAGCGCCACAGCGATGCCGTTGAAACCCTGGGCGGCCAGCACCTCCTCCACATGGATATGCATGCCGCTGGAGGGGGCCAGGTACATCAGCGCACCCGCCACACCGGACAGGCCTCCGGCGATGGCCATGGCGGAGATGATGGCTCTTTTCTCGCTGATGCCAGCGTAGCGGCTGGCGAAGCGGTTGTGCCCGCAGGCTTTCAGCTCGTAGCCAAAAGTGGTGCGGGTCAGAAGGATATAGATGAGAATGGCGAACCCCACCGCGATAAAGAAACCGGCGTTGACGCTGGAAACATCCTTGAACCGCCCTTTGAGGATAAAGAACAGGTTGTCCAGCCCTCCCTTGGGGATGATGGCGTTGGCCGCCACATTCACCGTCTGGTTTTTCAGCGGGTCATACAGGTGGCTGTTCTTGATGGTGAAATTGATGAGGTACATGCCAATATAGTTGAGCATAATCGAGGTAATGACCTCATTGACATTCAAAAGCGCTTTGAAAAGACCCACGATGGTTCCCCATGCCATCCCGGCCAGCATGCCCATGACCAGCGCCACGATCCAGTGAAGCGCCCCTGGCAGGAAGGTCCAGGTAGCTCCCACATAGACGGCTACGAAGCCGCCCACCATCAGCTGCCCTGCGGCGCCGATGTTGAACATCCCGGTCTTGAATGCGAAACCCACCGAGAGGCCGGTCATGATGATGGGAGTGGCGTGGTACATCACCTGTCCCACGCCCTTTAGTCCGTTGTTCCAGCCGCCCTTAAAGATGGTGAGCAGGCCCTGGAAGGCGTTTTGCGGGTTGGATAAAATCAGGATGGCCAGGCCGGCCACAAGCCCCGCCAGGATGGCCAGGACGGAAGCGGAGGCGTTGGACAGCCCTTTTCTGATCTGTTTCACGCGGTGGCCTCCTTTTTGCTGCCGGCCATATACAGGCCCAGTTCCTGGGGGGTAGCGTCCTTGCCCTGAAGCTCGGCCACCAGGCTGCCCTCATAGATCACCAGGATCCGGTCGGCCAGCTGGAATACCTCGTCCAGTTCCAGGGACACCAGGAGAATGGCCTTGCCTTCATTCCGTTCTTTCACCAATTGCTTATGGATATAGATCATGGCGCCCACATCAAGCCCTCGGGTGGGTTGAACGGCCAGGAGAAGGTCCGGGTCGGTGTTGATCTCCCGGGCGATGATGGCCTTTTGCTGGTTGCCGCCGGACATGCTGCGCGTGATGGTGTCTGCCCCCTGCCCGGAGCGGATGTCAAAGCGCTCAATCAGTTTGTTTGCCTGCAAACGCACCTGGTCAAAGCGGATAAAGCCGCGGCGCTGCATGGCCGGGGAAAAATAGTTTTTCAGTGCCAGGTTAAGCCCCAGGTCATAGTCCAGCACCAGGCCGTACTTGTGCCGGTCCTCAGGGATGTGGGAGAGCCCCGCGTTGTTGCGCTGGCGGATGCTCGTATGGCTTATTTCCCGGCCCTTCAGGAAGACCTGGCCGCCCTTAATGGGCATAAGGCCCGAGAGCGCGTAGATCAGTTCGCTCTGGCCGTTGCCGTCAATACCGGCGATGCACACGATCTCCCCTTTGCGCACCTGAAAGGAGACCCCGTTGACGGCCAGCTTGCCGTGCAGCCCCGCCACTTTCAGATCCCTGACCTCAAGGATGGCTTCCCCGGGGCGGGCTTCTTCTTTTTCCACCGAGAAGTTCACCTTGCGGCCCACCATCATCTCCGCCATGGTTTCCATATCAGTGTCCCTGATATCCACTGTGTCCACCAGTGCGCCTTTTCTCAGCACCGTGCAGCGGTCGGCTACGGCCTTGATCTCCATGAGTTTGTGGGTGATGAAGAGGATGCTCTTGCCCTCCTGGGCCAGGCCCTTCATGATGCCCATGAGCTCGTCGATTTCCTGGGGGGTGAGCACCGCGGTGGGCTCATCAAAGATCAGGATATCATTGTCCCGGTAGAGCATCTTGAGAATCTCCACCCGCTGCTGCATCCCCACCGTGATGTTCTCAATCAGCGCGTCCGGGTCGATGGCCAGGCCGTATTGTTGGGACAGGCGCATCACCCTGTCCCGGGGTTCCTCCATCTGGAGCACACCCCTGGTTGTGTTTTCCACCCCCAGGATGATGTTCTCCAGCACCGTGAAGTTCTGCACCAGCATAAAGTGCTGGTGCATCATGCCGATGCCCAGGCGGTTGGCATCGTTGGGGTCCCTGACCTGCACCTTTTCCCCGTTTTTGAGGATTTCGCCCCCGTCGGGCCGGTAAAGGCCGAAAAGGACGCTCATCAGCGTGCTCTTCCCGGCTCCGTTTTCGCCAAGCAGCGCGTGGATCTCACCGCGGCGCAGCTGGAGCGTGACACGGTCGTTGGCCCTTATGCCGGGAAAATCCTTGGTGATATCCCGCATCTCAATGATATATTCGCTCATGGCTTGTCCTTTTCAGGAAAGTAAGGGAAAGGGGCCTGTTAAAGCCCCTTTCCCTTTGAAACAAGGTCTTATTGGATTTCAGTGACCGTTACGTTCTCAACGGGAATTTCGGTGACGGACAGCACATCGGTGTCCTTGAGCAGTGGCACCTCGCCTGCCACCAGTTTGGCAAAGACCGCGTCATAGTCGGCCTGGCTGAAGGTGTTGAACTTGGAGGTCTCCATGGGCAGGGACACGCCATCCCGGGCAGCGTCCATGACCAGCGCCTGGCCGGCCGGGAATTCGCCGTTGTAGAAGGCGTCCAGTGTGGAGATAACGGAGGCGGCCAGGCCCTTCATGGCGGAGGTGATGACGGTCTCGCTCTGGGGAGACTGGTCCACATCCACGCCGATGACCTTGGCGCCCGCGGCTTCAGCCGCTGCCATGACGGAGTCACCCACCGCGCCGCCGCAGGCGAAAATCACTTCGACGCCGTCCGCGTACCAGGAGGCCGCCAGTGCCTGCGCTTCAGGTGTGGCCGCGAAACCGCCGGTGTAGTGGTAGTTGAGGGTCAGGCCATCCACGCCCATTTCGGTGGCGGCGTAATCAATGCCCTGGGCAAAGCCGTAGCCAAAGCGCACCACGGCGGGAACCGCCATGCCGCCCATGAAGCCCAGCTTGGTATAGCCATCCTTGACGGCGGCGTAGCCCGCCAGGAAGCCCGCCTGCTCCTCAGCGTAGACGATGCCAACAGCGTTGGCTTCTGTGCGGTATTCGGGGCCTTCCGGCTTGCTCCAGTCCCCGTCGTTGGGGTTGCCGTCGATGAGGACGAAGTGCACCTCAGGGTACATGTCCTGCGCCACAAAGATAGGCTGTTCAAACAGGTAGCCCGGGGTGACGATGATGTCCGCGCCGTCGTTCACGGCCTGCTCGATCATGTCCAGGTAGATTTCCGTGGACTGCTGGGTGGGCTGGTAATAGTTGCGGGTTTTGCTGTTGGCATCTGTGTATTCCACGATGCCTTCCCAGGTGCCCTGGTTGAAGGACTTGTCATCAATGGTGCCGATGTCCGTGATCATGGCGACATCATACTCCGCCGCGAACGCGGCAAAGGGCAGTGCCAGGGCCAGGACTAACACGAGGGACAGAAGTTTTTTCATCTTGCTTCCTCCTTAATATTGGGCATTTAGAAACGATGTTTCTATGCTGTTTTCATTATAGCCAAGTGACGCCCGGTTGACAAGCGAAAAAGGGATGCCCGGGAACAGCAAACCTGATATAGTAAACATGCAAAAATATGGGTCCGAGGAGGCAGGCCGTGAAAACAAGTGAGTTCAGAAAGCGCCCGGAAATTTCTCCCGGCCGAAAAGCCCTGTACTATGCGGGGATGGGCCTGGTGGGGCTGGGGATCATTCTTTTCCTGGGGGGATTCCTGTCAGCCGTTTCTTCTTTTGGGGACTTTGGGAGAGGCTGGGAAAGGTTGCCCCGCGGTTTTTCACTGCCCATTATCGGCGTGGTGCTGGTCATCATCGGCGGTTTCCTGCGTGCTGCGGGCGCCAGGGGCCTGGCCGGGTCCGGCATCCTGCTGGACCCTGAAAAGGCGCGGGAGGACCTTCATCCCTACACCCACGCCGTCGGTGGCATGGTTCAGGACGCGGTGAAGGGCTTCAGAGAGTCCTCGGGGGACAATGCGCCCGCAGAAGGCGTGAAAGTGCGCTGTCCGCATTGCCGGGCCCTGAATGATGAGACCGCGAAGTTCTGCGGCCAGTGCGGGCAGGCGCTCTGACCAAACCCAGGCATCCGTCCACACCCCGGTGTATTGGCGGGAGCCGGTTTGGCCGGCGGGCCGCGCCCTTCAGGATAATCCGCTCACAGGGCTGATCCATGGCCCATGCGCCCACGCGAAGGCCGCCGGGGGTTTCTTGTGCTACAATGGGGAAAACACACGGGGAGGTTTCTATGCCCCTTGACGGCATCACCTTGGGTTTTATCGCCCGGGAGCTCGAAGCGAAGCTGATGGGCGCCCGGGTGGACAAGATCAGCCAGCCGGACCATGACCTGGTCATCCTCACGCTTCGGGCGCAGGGGGAGACGCTCAGGCTGCTGATTTCCGCTACCCCGGGCAGCGCCCGGATGCACCTGAGCCAGTCCCGTTACGAGAATCCGGATGAGGCGCCGATGTTTTGCATGCTGATGCGAAAACACCTGGCAGGCGGGCGGGTCACCGGCATCCGGCAGCTGGGCGGCGACCGCTTGATTGAAATGCGGGTCACAGGAAGGGATGAATTGGAGAGCAGCCGGGAAAAGGTGCTCTATTTTGAGGCCATGGGCAAGCACTCAAACCTCACACTGACTGAAGGCGGGAGGATCCTGGATGCCCTTCGCCATGTAAGCCCGGATATGAGCCGGGTGCGCCAGCTCCTGCCAGGGCTCCCCTACGAGATGCCGCCGGTTCAGGACAAACTGGACCCGGGTGAAATGGACAAGGCGGCCCTGGCTGCCCGGATGAAGGCATTCAAGGGCCCACTTGACCGGTTCCTGGCGGACCATGTCACCGGCGTATCCCGCCAGACAGCATGGGAGATGGCTCTCAGGGTTGCCGGGGACACTGAAGCCCGGCTTGACGGCCTTGACTTAGAGGCGCTGGCGGATAGGCTGGCTGCGCTCTTCACCGCCCTTCCCGGGATGGCGTCGCCCCGGCTTCTGATGGACATGGAAGGTACGCCGGCTGACGCGCTGCCCTTCCCCTTTATCAGCCAGCCTCAGCAGCGACAGGAACCTTCGGACAGCCTGTCCCAGGCCGTGGAAACCCGCTTTGATGCCCGGGACCGTGCCCTCAGGCTTGCGCAGCGCGCCGCCAGCCTCAACAAAACCATCACCAACGCGTTGAACAAGGCCAGGCGCAAGCTGGCGATCATTCAGGAAGAAACGCCAAGCTTTGAGCAGGCGGAAGAGTTGAGGGTGATGGGCGAGCTGATCACTGCCAACCTCCATGCCCTGCCCCGGGGTGCTGAATCAGTCACCCTGCCCAACTACTACACCGGTGGGGAGACGGCCATTCCCCTTGACCCCGCGCTGCCGCCTTCGGCCAATGCCCAGCGCTACTTCAAGCGCTACCGCAAAGCCCACACCGCACGGAAACTGTCTGACTCCCACCAGGAGAGGGCGCTTTCAGACATCGCGCTGCTTGAGGAGAGCTTGTATTTTCTGGAACGGGCGCAGAGCAACCAGGAAATAAGCGAACTAAGGGCCCAGCTTGCGCTGGCAGGCTTCGCCCGCCCCTTGGCAGGGGAAGGCAAAAAGAAGAAGAAAACAGAAAGCCCGATGATGCGCTTCACCTCCTCAGACGGCTTTATCATCATCGCCGGGCGCAACGCCGGGCAAAACGAACGCCTGCTCAGGGAGGCCCGGGGGGAAGATATCTGGCTGCACGCCAGGGATGTTCCCGGCTCCCATGTCCTGATCACCGCGGCCGGCCGGGCTGTGCCCCGGGCCACCATCCAGGAGGCTGCCAAAATCGCTGCGTTCTATTCCCAGTCCCGGGGGAAGCCGGTGCAGGTGGACTACACCCTTCGCAAAAATGTGCGGAAGATCCCGGGAGGGGGCCCGGGCCTGGTGCACTATACCGGGGAAAAGGGTTTGACAGCACAGGCACAGGAGCCCGAGATCCTGGCCCTGGCCGCCCGTGCCCGCTAACGCCTGATCACAGCACCTCAGTATGTGCCACCCGATTCCTGCCGGGCGGCTCCTGCTGAGCCCAGACAGGCAGGCAGTGATAAGAGGGCTTCGGCAGGCTTAACGATCCGTTGCTCTTAGCGTAGAAAGCCCGGTTCTTAGCCTTCGGGATACCTTTCTCTCCCCAGGAGCCCGCGGCTTGTGAATGTGAGGGGAACCCGCAGCGCACGCTTCCGGCAAACAGCGCGCCGGAAGGGGAGCAAAGAGACTTCCGGTGGGGCAGGATTTCGCTGGCGCAGCCTACGGAACGGACAACACGCCACTTCCCATCGGGGCGTGCACCCCTTTTTTTGGGGGTAGCCACACCTTTTTTTCATACCCGTAACGAAATTTACGAAAACCTTTCCCCCGTCCCTTGCCATATTGCTGGAAGATGGCTATAGTGGGAAGGCGAAATCGATTTAGTTACACGAATAATGGAAGGAGGCGCCATGGCCATATCCATCAAGCACCTGTCCGAAGCCTGCGGTGTCTCCCCATCCACTGTCAGCAAGGCGCTCAACGGCTACGCCGACATCTCCGAAGATACCCGGCTGAGGGTGCAGACCGCGGCGGAGAAACTGGGCTACCGTCCCAGCCCCATTGCCCGGGCGCTGAAAACCGGGCGCACCTACAACATCGGCGTTGTCTACAACGAAAAAAGCGGCAGCGGATTTACGCACAGTTTCTTTGCGCCGGTGCTGGAGTCACTCAAGTCCGAAGCGGAAAGCCATGGCTATGACATCAGCTTCATCACCCCCCATTCCAAAGCCCTGGGGATGAGCTACCTGACCCACAGCCTCTACCGCAAGGTGGACGCCGTGTGCGTGCTCTGCTGCGATTTTGAGGATGCCGAGGTGCGCCAGCTGAGCCGCAGCAGCCTGCCGCTGGTCACCATCGATGAGGTTCTGGAGGGGCGCTGCTGCGTGATGTCCCAGAACGAGGAAGGCATGGCGGAGCTGACCCGCCATGTTATTTCCCTGGGCCACCGGGACATAGCCTATGTGCACGGCCTCCTGCCCGCTGTGGCCAGTGTCCAGCGCTTAAAAGGCTTTCACGCCGCCATGGCAGGGGCGGGCATCCCGGTGAACCCTGGCTGGATCAAACCCAGCTCCTACCACAGGCCCAATGAAACCCGCGAGGCGGTCAGGGAGTTGCTGAAGAGCCCCAAGCGCCCCACCTGCATCCTCCTTCCGGATGACTATGCCGCCCTGGGCGGGCTGGAAGCCGCGGCTGCCGAAGGGCTGAGGGTGCCGGAGGATATCTCCATGGCCGGCTTTGACGGCGTGAGCATCCTCCAGATGTGCCGCCCCCAGATGACCACGGTGGCACAGGACTGTGAGGGCATCGGCCGCCTGGCCGCCCAAAGCCTGGTGGATCAGATTGAAAACCCGCAGGGAAGCCGGCCGCTGCTTGTCCATGTGCCCGCCCGGCTGATCAAAGGCCAGACAGTGTGCGCCATCACTGGCGCTTAACGCAATAAACCAAACAACAAGGAGTCATTATGCCGTTTCGCAATGATTTTATCTGGGGAGCAGCTACCTCTTCCTATCAGATCGAGGGCGCGGCCAGGGAGGACGGCAAGGGGCTTTCCGTATGGGACGCGTTCAGCCACCAGCCGGGCAAGGTGTTTGAAGGGCACACGGGCGATGTGGCCTGCGACCACTATCACCGGTATCTGGAGGACATTGGCCTTATGGCCCGGATGGGGATCAGGAACTACCGCTTTTCCGTGTCCTGGCCAAGGCTTATGCCCGAGGGCACCGGAGCGGTCAATCCGAAGGGGGTCGATTTCTACAGCCGGTTGGTCGACGCGCTGCTGGAAAAAGGCATCCGCCCCTGGATGACCCTCTATCACTGGGACCTGCCCTATGCCCTGCAGGCCCGGGGCGGCTGGGAAAACCCGGATATGCCTGGGTGGTTTGAAGCATACGCGGCACTTTGCGCCCGGAGCTACGGTGACAGGGTGAAGGACTTCATCCCCCTGAATGAGCCCCAGTGCTTCATTGGCCTGGGCTATGGCAACGGCATCCATGCTCCCGGCCTTATCATGGGCCCGCACGCCATGGTGCCCATGGCCCACCATGTTCTTGTGGCTAATGGGAGAGCTGTCCAGGCCCTGCGCGCCCTGGTACCCGGCTGCAAGGTGGCATACGCGCCCAACATGAGCCCCTGCATCCCGGCAACAGGGAGCGGGGAAGACATCGCGGCAGCGCGGGCTGCCTTCTTCAACATGCCCGAGGGGGAGAAATGGTACTGGAATGTTCCCTGGTGGAGCGATCCGGTGATGCTGGGGGAATATCCGTCCCAGGGGCTTTCCCGCCTGGGATGCTTCCTGCCGAAGGGCTGGGAGAAGGACATGCCGCTTATCCACCAAAAGCTTGACTATTACGGGCAGAATATCTATCAGGGCAATGTTATTAGTGCCGCGGACAATGCCCGGGGCTGGGAAGAAAAGCCCCATCCCCCCGGCATCGCCAAGACGGGCATTCAGTGGCCCATCACGCCCGAAGCCCTTTACTGGGGCCCACGCTTCCTTTATGAGCGTTACCAAACGCCCATCCTTATCACCGAAAACGGGCTGAGCTGCCATGACGCCCTGTCCCTGGACGGCAGGGTGCATGATCCCAACCGGGAGAACTATGTGCGCCGGTACCTCAGAGCCCTGCGCCGGGCGGCGGATGATGGCGTCGCCATCGCAGGCTACTTCTACTGGTCGCTGATGGACAATTTCGAGTGGGCCCAGGGCTATTCAGACCGCTTTGGGCTCATCCATGTGGACTATGAAACCGGCCGGCGCACCCTCAAGGAGTCCGCCTGGTGGTACAAAGAAGTGATGGAGGCCAACGGCGAAAATCTGTAGGATTCTGCCCGGAGGCGGTCCCAGGCTATGGCGCTGTCCCCGGCGAATCTTCAGCCTTTGCGCGCTTGACAGTCGAAAAGGACCGTGCTACTATATCTTTCGCTGACGCGGGGCCGACCTCCCCGTAGCGGGAAACCTCGACCCATTAGCTCAGTTGGCAGAGCACTTGACTTTTAATCAAGGTGTCCCGCGTTCGAGTCGCGGATGGGTCACCAATTTCCCGGTCAGTGCTGGCGCGCGGGCGTGGCGGAACTGGCAGACGCGCCAGACTTAGGATCTGGTGCCTAACGGCATAAGAGTTCAAATCTCTTCGTCCGCACCATTTTCTTAAGGTTCAAGCCCATGCCCGGCAGCCTTTCATGCGGTAGTAGCTCAGTTGGTAGAGCGCAACCTTGCCAAGGTTGAGGTCGCGAGTCCGAGTCTCGTCTACCGCTCCAGCGTCGCAGTGACCTGCACTCCCCTCGCCGCCGGGGCAGGCCGTTCCATAACTGCTCCTTTTCCGCTGAAAACCTGAGGGCTTTCAGCAGGGCAAGAGGGCCGAAGAGAGCGCCGCCAGTGGCGGATGAAGGCGAAACGGAAGTCCAATGAGCAAGAGAGCTTTCAGACCGGGCAGGGCGAGGGAAAGAAAGCGATCATTGCGAATTGAGGGCAGCAAATGCCACCGGAACTATCCCTGAACGCCTGGAACCAGAATCTGCGGGTGTAGCTCAATGGTAGAGCTCCAGCCTTCCAAGCTGGTCACGTGGGTTCGATTCCCATCACCCGCTCCACGCGCCTTTAGCTCAGTTGGTAGAGCACCTGACTCTTAATCAGGGTGTCCCGGGTTCGAGTCCCTGAAGGCGCACCACAATGAATGTCCGCCCCTGTGGGCGGGCGTTTTATTTGTCCGTTAGTTTCAGGGACTCGAAGCCGGGTCCCGGGGGCAGAGGAGAGCGCCCGCAGTGCGGGATGAAGCGATCTGACAGCCCAATAAGCAAGGGAGTTTTCAACCGAGCCCCGCGAGGGAAGGAAAACGACCATTGCGAATTGAGGGGCGGCCAGGCGGAGCCGCAGCCGCGAGTCCCTGAAGGCGCATCAAACCAAGGAATCCTCAACGAAGTTGGGGGTTCTTTTGTTTTTAGCACGAGTACCTCACAGCCTGATTATTTCAATCATTAGACATAATCAGACGGTCAATTTTGTTAATGGAGGAAGCTAAAATGAGGGTGAAAAGAGTGGTCGAAGAAGTCGCAAAACAACATATGTTGAGATATTATTAACAAAACAAGCGAACTGGTACATGAACTGGATTGAGTCCATATACAGGTGTAAAAAGGAGTAAGCGAATCCATTAATAGTGTACGCTGAAGCCTAGATTCAGCAAAGCCGAAGCACATAGGCAGGCCAGGGGCCCCCCGCAACAATGAATGCTGCCAGATAATCACAAAGAACAGGACCCCTGGCTCCACATAAAGGCACA
>JAAYJP010000222.1 GCA_012522875.1 Clostridiales bacterium
AATGAGCGCCCAGGATATGCTGTCCTTTGGCGTCATCGAGGGCATCCTCCCCGAGGGGAAGGATTTCGAGCTGGCCCTGCCCGCTGTGCGGGACGCGTTTGATGAGGCGCTAAAGAGCTTTGAGCGTTTGACGGGTGAGGATATCAGGCGGCAGCGCTATGAGCGCTTCCGCGGATTGGGAGGAGACTGGACGTGATCTACCTGGTCACGGATTCAACCGCTTATTTGAGCCGGGAGGAAGCCAGCGCCCTGGGTGTTTTGATGGTGCCGATGGCCTACATCCGCAACGGCAGGGAGGCCTTCCAGGAGGGCTTTGCCGAGGATTGGCTGCCCCAGCGGGAAGAGATTCTGGGGACCTACAGCACCGCCCAGGCACAGGTGTCGGCCTTTCTGTACCTCTTTGAGCGCATCAAGGCCCAGGGGCATCAAGCCCTGTGCCTGACCATCTCCTCCCGCTTGAGCGGCACCTACTTGAACGCCCTCAAGGCCGCAGAAGAGACGGGGGAATGCGTCCAGGTGGTGGACTCGCGTACCACGGCGGGGGCGATGTATCTTTTGCTCAAAGCCGCCCGGAAACTGCTGGACGCGGGAGCGGGCCTGATGGAATGTTTTGAGGCGATGAAAGCCATGCGCGGGCGCACGCGCACCCTCTTTACCATCCAGGACATGGAGCCCCTAAGGCGCAGCGGCAGGCTGGGCTTTATGCGGTCCTCCGTGTCAACGCTCCTGAACCTGCGCCCCCTGCTGACGCTCTCTGACGGCAGCGTGGTAAGCCGCGCATTGGCCCGGGGCAAGCAGGATGTTCAACGCCTTTTGGCCCAGGAGGTAACGGGCAAGCCCCAGGAGGTGATCGTTCAGCACTGCGGCGGGGAGGACAGCGCACAAGCCCTGGCGGACAGGCTCAGGGGGCAGGGGAAAACGGTGTCCATCCGGAGAATCGGGATCGTTCTGGCCATCCATTTGGGCGTGCCTATCCTCTCAGTTGCCTGGGTATCCCCGGAGGAGGCAGCGCCCGCATGAATGCGCAGAAGCTTCAGTCCTATTTCCCAAAGCCCCATCCCCTGCGCTGTTTTGAAGCGCTTGACTCCACCAACACCCATGCCAGGGTTTGGGCGGCCCGGGGCGCGCCCCACGGGGCGGCAGTGTTCGCGGATGAGCAATCAAAGGGCCGGGGACGGCGGGGGCGGGCTTTTTGCTCGCCGAAGGGCGGGCTTTATATGAGCCTGGTGGTGGAAAACGGCCGCGCTGCCCCCGGGCAACTCACCACCCTGGCCGCGGTGGCGGCGCTTGAGGCGGTGGAAGAGGTGACAGGCCAGCGCCTGATGGTCAAGTGGGTCAACGACCTGATTTTTGAGGGGCAGAAGGTGGCCGGCATCCTGGCGGAGGGGGTCATCATCAGCGGCGCCCTGGCCAAAAGTGTCATCGGCATCGGCCTGAACCTGGGCCCCGCGGAACTGCCCGTGCCAGGCGCGGGAACCCTGTACCGGGAAGGCTTCGATATAGACCGGGAGAGGCTGGGGGCGTCCATTGTCAACCGTATTCTGGAAGGGCTGCCGCAGGCGCCCCGGCACATGGCCAGCTACCGGGACCGCTGCCTGACCCTGGGGCAATGGGTCGCCTTTGAATATGAAAACCAGCCCCGGTCAGGGCTGGCGGAAGGCATCGATGACGAGGGGGCGCTGATGGTGAAAACCGATGGGGGCGTCCTCCGGCTCATCGCCGGGGAAGTGAGCGTGAAACCCTCAGGTCAGGAACGCCTTTGAGACGCGCTTGAGCCGGGGCGCCAGAAAGGCTGCCGCCAGGCACTTGAGCAGGTCCCCAGGCAAAAAGGGCAGCACGGCCAGGCCCAGCGCTTCCGGCAGCGCCCTTCCGGTGAGCCACATCAGCCACGCGGTGCCGCTGATATAGCAGGCTGCAGTCCCCAGGGCGCAGATGAGCGCTCTTTTTGTAAAACTGTTGGCCCAGCGCGCAAGCCCCGCCACAGCCGCTACGGCCAACAAATAGCCAATCAGATACCCGCCCGTGGGCCCCAAAAGGGGCTGGAAACCGCCGCGGAATCCCGCAAACACAGGCAGCCCCACAGCCCCCATCAGCAGGTACAGCAGCACCGATGCAAGCGCCCAGCGGCCTTCCAGCAGGAACCCGGCCATGAACACGGCCAGGAGCGCCAGGCTGATGGGCACCAGCGGCAGCGGGATGGCCAGCTGGGAAGCTGCCGCGATCAGCGCAGCCATCATGGCTGAGAGCAGCATTTGCGGCACGCGCGGCTGGCGGGGCGCCTTTCCTTCCGGGTTCAGGGTTTAGCCTTCCACTTCGGGGATCCGCTTGATCCTGGGGTCCGTAAACACATCGGATTCATCCCGGCTGGTGGTGGAAAACTCGGACACGATGGCGCCCTCGGGGCCAGCCTGGAACCAATGCAGGGTGTTGGGCGTGAGGGTGTACTGATCCCCGGGGGTGAGCGTCACCTCGTGGAACACCGTGTAGTGGGCTTCGCTGCCCTCAGGCGGCCTGGCGCCGGGGTTTGCGGTTTTTTCACCCGGCACATAGAGGTAGGCCATGCCCCAGCGGCAGCGGAAGGTTTCCTCCTTGCCGGGCTCCCCCATCACCGTGGGGTGGCGGTGCTCCGGGCAGGTTTGCCGGGGAAAGAGCACCAGCTCCTTGGCGCAGCAGCGC
>JAAYJP010000027.1 GCA_012522875.1 Clostridiales bacterium
AGCATTAACCTCACTCTTTCAAAAAAGGGCTTCAGTGACCGTGTGTTCTCCTATAACGCGAGCCGGCTCATCAGCCAGCAGGCCAAAGATGAGGCCCTCAGGCAGACAGCCGTGAGCCCGGATTATGCCGAGGTGGCGGCCAGTACAGAAGGATATGACGGGGAGCTTCTCACCTACACGGGCTATCTGGTCGGCAAGGAAGACGCTTCCGGTGAATGGATCCTGCGCTTCGCCCTTGACAAGACGGACAAGGGCTTTGACCAGGAGATGATCATCACAGCGGCCAGCGACCCAGGCTTTGTTCCGGGCAGCAAGGTGCGTATCTATGCTTACCTTGTGGGAAGAAACATCGGAGAAACCCCCTCAGGCCAGGAGGAAATCCTGCCCAAACTTCAGTTGGCCCTGATGGAATTGGCACCCTGACGTATTTGCAATGAAAGGCCTTTCACTCGATCACGGATGAAAAAGGACGGAGGAACACGCGCCATGAACACTTTTCTTTCGGAGTGGGATCAGAACATCGTAAACCTCCCCTATGGGCCGCTTGGCGTGATTCCGATGGCCGGCATGGAAAACATGGGGGCACATGTGAACGAATGGCTGCTGAAGTGGCACAGCCTGCAGGAAATCCAGGATCAGGAATACTACACTACTCCGGGAATCGACCGTGAGGATTTTATTATTCAGGCTTCATGCCCCCGCTTCGGTACCGGCGAAGGAAAGGGGGTGCTGCGTGAAAGCGTACGCGGCTATGATATCTATATTATTGTTGATGTCTGTGCTTATAATGTTACCTATAATATGTATGATATGGAAGTCCCTATGAGCCCGGACGATCATTACCAGGACCTGAAGCGCATCATCGCCGCCATTGCCGGCAAAGCCAAACGGGTCAATGTGATTATGCCTATGCTGTATGAGAGCCGCCAGCACCGCCGCACTACCCGGGAAAGCCTGGACTGCGCCATTGCCCTACAGGAACTTCAGAGCATGGGGGTCTCCAATGTCATCACTTTTGACGCCCACGACCCCCGTGTGGTGAACGCCGTGCCCCTGTGCGGTTTTGAGAATGTCCTGCCCACCTACCAGATGCTGAAGGCTTTGCTCCGCACGGTGAAAGACCTTCATATCGACAAGAACAGCATGATGATCGTCAGCCCTGATGAGGGGGCCGTACACCGTAACATCTATTATTCATCCGTACTGTCCCTTGATATGGGTATGTTCTACAAGAGGCGTGACTACACCCAGGTGGTGGCCGGGCGCAACCCCATCGTGGCCCATGAGTACATGGGGGCCGATGTATCGGGCAAGGATGTGATTGTGGTGGATGACATTCTCTCTTCCGGAGAGTCCATCATAGAACTGGCCAAGGAACTGAAGAAGCGAAACGCCAAGCGCATCTTCGCCATTGTCACTTTCGCGTTTTTTACCAGCGGCATCCAGCTGTTTGAGGAGGCTTATCAGCAGGGCATTATTGACAGAGTGGTAACCACCAACCTCTCCTACACCAGGCCGGAGCTTAAGGAAGCCAAGTGGTTTATTCATGCGGATCTGAGCAAATACATCGCCTACATGGTGGCTACCCTCAACCATGACAACAGCCTCAGTGCCCTGCTGAACCCCTATAACCGCATCCAGAAGCTTCTTTCGCGCTACCGGGATGAGCAGGCAGCCAGTGGCATCAGGCTGATTTAACTGATTTATTAAGGAAGGCCGAACTTGGATCAGGAAGAGAAACGGGAAGGAATCACACCGGATAAACTCCCAAAGGATACCTTTGTCAAACGTTCCCGGGATTTTATCCAGGGCGCTGTGGACAGCATTACCGGGAAAGACCTGCCCGTTTTAGTGGAGGACTTCACCCGGGAGATGACCGTAGTGGCCGAGGGCCTGGCCGAAGACCAGGCCAGGCTGTCAGATGCCCTGCACCTACAGGGTGAGGGGCAGGACAATTTGGCGGAGCAAGCACGGCAGGCGGAGAAGCGTATTACAGTGCTGGAGCGCCAGGTGGCAGATCTCCAGAAAAAGGCTGACCGGAAACGGGAAGGCAAACCAGGGGTTATGCAAATCCTAAAACAAGCCACCTGGCTTGCGGCTATTCTTGCAGCGGCCTGGGTGATCACCACCCTGGTCAACACCTTCGGGAGATGACTGTTTTGAGCAAATATCAGGAACTTGTCAGGCGCTATGAGAGCCGCAATCGGGCTATACTGGTGGATGGTATCTCCACCGCCCTAAGCCATGTGGATGAAGTGGTGATGGACCTTGGCCTGATTGAAGAAACAGGGCTGATTCCCGATGTGCTTGGAACGGTCAGCCTGGGGCTTCCCTTTGTGATTATCGCCATAACAGAGCAGGGCGCTGTAATCCGCGGACGGAAAACCAGCAAAGCCGCCATGCAGGACGCCACGTTCCGCGCGCTGAAAACGAGCGCTGGCCTGGCGGCTGGAGGTGCCGTAATGGCAAGCGGGCTGGGCGCGCTGCCGGCAATTCCGGTGGCGGTAGGGGTTAGGGCAATGCTGGAAAAATACCGCAGCAGCGTGCTCATCTCTCAGCGGATCAAACAACGCACACAGCGCCTGAAAGCACTTTCCGTGTCGATGAATGAGCGCGCTCTGCCACGTGCGATGGGCGAACGCGAGGTACGGGCCATTACGCCCTAAACAACCTCAACCCATTCGAACAACGTATCATGCCGCCCGAGGATGGCGGCTTTTTTAAACCCCGTGTCCCGCACCATGCTGGCGGCCAGCTCATAACCAAAAGCTATCTGGTTGGCCTCGTGGCAGTCGCCCGCAAGGATAACCTGTCCGCCAATTTGCTGCCAGTAGGCAAGGAGTTTGCGTGCGGGGTAGGGAGTATGTGCGCCCGAGCGTGCCATTCCGCCGGTGTTGATTTCAAGGAGATCACAACCCTTGATAGCCTGGTCCATGGCATCAGTGGCCGCCTTTCGATACCTGTAGCTATCAGGATCGAAAAGCTCACCATGGCGGTTATTTTTCATCAAGAGGTCATAGTGCCCAATGATATCCGGGCAGTAGTCGCTTATATAGTTGCCCAACTGCATGTAGTAGGCTTGCGCATAGGCAAATCCGTCACCGCCAAAATGGTCCCGGATGGCCGAGGTAATCATCTTCATCGGCCCGTCTACCGGCAGCATGGTGCCGTCCGGAAGGGGCAGATAATGGGCAGATCCAAGCACATATTCAAAATCGGCCCTGTCAGCGGTGGAATGGCAGTCCCGCTCCATGCCAAGCCAGATTCTGATCTGCCCGGCATATTGGGACTGCAAGCGCTTGATCTCATCGATGTAGGAGGCCTCGCGGATTTCATCCATGGCATAAAATACATCAAAGTCCTGTTTGGCGTGTCCGGAGAACCCAAGGCTCACGAAGCCGTGCCAGAGGGCGGATTGCACCATCGCGCCGGCTGTTGATCGGCCATCGCAGTAGGGAGTGTGATTATGCGGTGATGAGAGCGAGAACATCAGGCCATTTTATTCTCCGGCTCGTTTTTTGCGGCAATGGCACGCGCTTTATCAAAACAGACGGCGCTTGCGGCAAATACTGAGGCCGGTTTGGTAAAGTCAAGGTGATCCGCGGTCAGATTCAGCAAATCCGTTTTTCCGCCCGCTTCCTGAACCAGGAGGAGACCTGCCGCGTAATCCCAGGGGGAAAGGGAGAATTCAAAAAACACATCGCATCGCCCGCATGCCACATAGGCCAGGTCCAGTGCGGCTGAGCCAAAGCGGCGCAGATCGCCGCAGACCCTCATATATTCCCGTATTGCGGACATGGTGGCGTCCACCAGCTCAGGCGAATACAGGGAGGAGCCAAAAGCCACAACCGCATGCTCAAAGGGAGTGACTGAACAGTGAATGGCTTGGCCATTGAGAGTTGCTCCCTTGCCGGCTTGTGCCAGGAACATCTCATCCCGGTATGGATTGTATACAGCCGCCAACTCAAGTCGTTTTCCCACAGAAAGGGCTACAGAAACAGAAGAGTGGTGCAGCCCACGAATGTAATTTGTGGTGCCGTCAATTGGGTCCACCACCCAGGTGGGATGATCTGTGAGGACGCCATTATCCTGTTCCTCACCAAAAAAATCGCTGCCCGGCAGGAGTGCTGTCAGCTTACCCCGAAGAAAATCCTGAACGTCTCTGTCTGTTTGAGTGACATAGTTGGCGTGACCTTCCTTAAGTGTGACCTCAGGGTCGGTTTCCTTCAGCATCATCCGGCCGGATTCCCGGACGATGGCGTCAATGGTTTTCAACATGGTGTGTCCTTTCCTGTTTAATGCCAAAACGATTATACCACGGGGCCTTTGCCTGTGCTATAATCACTCAGGTCACCAAAGGAGGAAAGCTTTTGCCGGAGAGGATCATTCTGGATACGGTTCAGCACGCGATCACAACACGTTACCGAAAAACCATCTGGCGGAAGTTTCTCTCCGCCATGCAGCGTTACCAAATGACCCGGCCCGGCGACAGGATCGCAGTATGCTATTCCGGCGGCAAGGATTCCCTGCTGCTGGCCAAGTGTATGCAAACCCTGCAGAAGTACAGCACCGTGCCCTTTGAGGTGGTCTATCTGCATATGGACCCGGGGTACTCGCCTGAAAACAGGCAGAAGGTGATGGACACTGCCAACAAGCTGGGCATTACTCCGGAGGTGTTCCACACCGACATCTACCAGGTGATAAACGGAGTGAAACAGTCCCCGTGCCATGTGTGCGCTGCCATGCGCCGTGGACATCTATATAAAGCTGCCCGCCAGAGGGGCTGCAATAAAATCGCCCTGGGCCACCATTATGATGATGCAGCGGAGACCCTGTTGATGGGTATGTTATATGGTGGGGAGTTCAAAGCAATGCTGCCAAGGCTCAGGAGCGAGAATTATTTGGGGATGGAGCTAATCCGGCCACTTTACCTGGTAAGGGAACGGGCAGTTGCCGCCTGGAAAGACGAATTTGCGCTGGATACTGTCACCTGTGCCTGCCGCGTCACCCAACAGGAAGGCGGAGGCAAGCGCAAAGAAGTGAAAGAACTCCTCCGGTCGCTTGAGAAACGGCAAGCCAATGTTATTGACAACATCATGGCCTCGGCCTCCAGGGTGAGCCTGAGCACGCTCCTGGGATACCGGCAGACTGCTGACAGCCCCGTAACCACATTTCTTGACCACAGCTTTCAGGATGATAATGCATCGGAAGACATAGTTAACCAATACTTTTAGTATCCAAGGGATTGGACCACTCACACGGGAACAAGAAAGAGAGCAACGCTATGAGCACAGGGAAAATTGCCATTTTGGTTGATTCGGGTACGGATGTGCCCCGGGAATATGTAGAGAAATACCACATTTATGTGGCTCCGCTGAAGATCATCTACAGGGATCGCGAGTATAATGACCGGCTGGAAATCACGCCCCAGGAGGTTTATGCGCGGCTGGAAGACGAAGTGCCTCGCACATCGCTTCCCGACAGCGGCCTGGTAACCGGTTTGCTTGACCAGATAGTGGCTGAAGGCCATGATACGGTGCTTGTCATCACTATCTCATCCAAACTCTCCGGCACCCACAATCTCTTGCGCATGCTGGGCGAAGATTACCAGGCCTTGGCATTCCATTATGTGGATTCACGCAATATTGGCATTGGCGCCGGTCTTCAAGCCATGCTGGCGGGACGGCTGATTGCTGATGGGGGGGATATCCAAAGCGTTGTTGAGAAGCTTGAGCTCAGCATTACGAATAGCCGTACCTACTTCTGCCTGGATACGCTGGAGTATCTCATCAAAGGCGGCAGAATAGGCAAGGTGATGGCGGTTGTGGGACAGTTGTTGCACATTCGCCCTGTTATCAGCTGCAATGAAGAGGGCGTTTACGTCACCGTGGCAAAAGCCCGGGGTACCGCTCAGGCGGTTGACAAAGCCATTGCCCTGGCCGTCAGACAGGCGTCAAGCCAGGCGAAGTTCGCCATTGCTGTTGCCCACGGCAGCGCGGTGGAGAGAGCCAATGAGGTGATGCGCTTTCTCAAAAAGCGTCTCCCAAATGCCGCCATGTTCCTTACAACCGACATCAGCCCGGCACTCAGCGTCCACACCGGCCCCGGGCTAATCGGCATCATTATTCAGTCGCTGCCGGCATGACGGCACGAAGCGTGCCTGAAATACAGGTTCGACCAGCGTGCCCGGATGATGCGCCTGCTTTGCTTGCCATTTTTTCCCACTATATCAGGAAAGGAACGGTGAGCTTTGAGTACAGTGTTCCTTCCATTTCGGACTTTCAAAAAAAAATCATCCGGATATCATCCGACTATCCATTCCTGGTAGCTGTGGCCCAGGATACGCCGGTGGGCTACTGTTATGCCAGCCGATTCCGTGGCCCGGCTGCCTATGACTGGTCAGCCGAAACCACCATTTATCTTGACCCCGCCTGGCATGGGCATGGCATCGGTCGAAGGCTCTATGACACGATGCAGTCGATTCTCACGCGCCAGCATGTGGTGATGCTGTATGCTTGCATCAGCGCGGAACATAGCCAGAGCGTCGGGTTTCACGCGCATCTGGGGTTCCGGGAGACAGCGCGTTTTCACAGAGCAGGCTTTAAGATGGGGAAGTGGCTGGATATCGTCTGGATGGAGAAGCGGCTGAGCCTTCCGCCAATCAATCCGAATCCTTTTATCCCGTATAAAAGCCTGACAGACGCAGAAAACGCCGAATAATTGCCTCCTGGCCGCTTGCACAGGCAATAAAACTGTGTTAGGATGGCAATGACCCTCATAAACAGACAAGGAGTATATGCCAGTTCATGCAATGCTTGCCTGACTCAATCGGCAAAACCGTTATCCCAGGACTATCAATCCCGCAAAAAATGAGCCCCTCCATCAGGCAAGTGCCAGTGTTGCGCTTGATTGCCCCAGCGGTGATGACATCCTGAAGCAAAAGCATCGCCTGTTAAGTTTCCCTTATCCAGCCATTATTTTTAAAACATTATCATTCCCCAACCACAAAGGAGGACCTCATGCCATCAGCTGAAACGCTGTTCGCGATGACCATCGCGGAACTAAGAGCACATGCCAAACAAGCCGGCGTCAAGCTTACCGGGGCCACCACCAAGGCGGCTATCGTTGAGCGCATTCTTGCAGCAAGCGGAGACAAACCCGGCAGCAAAACGCCAGCACCACGGCGCGCCATGATTATTACGGATGACGCGGAGGATGCTGCACCCAGTGCGCCTGTGACGCGCCACCTCCCCGAAGCGAAAAATTTTGAAAAAATCAAATCAACCACATCAACGGGGAAAAGCAAACCCGTATTTACCCTGCAGGGTTCCCGTGCCTGGCATAACCCTCAACCCTTCAGCCAGCCTCAGGCACCCCAAAGCAGGTATGCGCCGCAGATGGATCAACCCATCAGCACCTTTTCCCGGGGCCAGGCGATGCCTCAGGAGAACCGCTTCGCCTCCTATTTGCAGCCTCAGGTTGGGATGCCGCGTGCCACCCCCCGCTTTGGCCCGAACACTGCATCGGAGATGCCTGAACCTTCGCCCATCCCTCTGCCGCAGGTATCCGGCCAGCGCCCGGCATCTTCCACAGAATACAAACGGCCGGGGTTTTCAAATGCCGTCCAACGGCAGGATGAAAATCCCAATCAGGAGTCTTTCCTGCGGGAGGCACCCTACACCGGAACACCTGAGACGCTTGTTGCCGGTGACTCTGGCGAAGGCGCGGGTATCCTCGAAATTCAGCAGGACGGATATGGCTTCTTAAGGGCTGGAAATCTTCTTCCCGGGAAGAATGACGTTTACATATCCGGCACACAGATCAGGCGTTTCCGCCTTCGAAACGGAGACTACGTCCAGGGAAAGACGCGTCCACAGCGTGAGAATGACCGCTATGCTGCCATGCTCTACATCACCAGCATCAACGGTGAGGAAACGGATGACACTAACAAGCTGGACAGCGGCACCGGCGTTCAAAAAAGCCGCCGTGAGTTTGACACGCTGACTCCTGTGTATCCAGATCGGCGCATCCGCCTCTCCAACCGTAACGAGAACGACATGGTGCTTAGGCTGATTGACTTATTTGTTCCCATTGGTTTTGGACAACGCGCCATGATCGTGGCGGCGCCCAAGGCCGGAAAAACCACGATACTCAAAAAAATCGCCCTGTCACTGAAGCGTAATCACCCGGATATCCATTCTATGATGCTGCTGGTGGATGAAAGGCCTGAGGAAGTAACAGACCTCAAGGAAAATGTAGGGGGAGAGATATTTTACTCCACCTTTGATGAGCCGGCCGAAAACCACGCCAAGGTAAGCGAACTCGCTTTGGAGCGGGCCATGCGCCTGGTGGAAGCCGGCCGCGATGTGGTGATCCTGATGGACAGCCTGACACGCCTTTCCCGCGCTTACAACAACCTGATGCCTTCCACTGCCAGGGTAATGACTGGCGGGTTGGCTGCGGGTGCCCTCAACAAACCCAAACGCTTCTTCGGCGCTGCACGCAACATGAAAGAGGGCGGAAGTCTAACGATTATCGCCACTGCGCTGGTTGACACCGGCAGCCGTATGGATGGCGTGATATTTGAGGAATTCAAGGGTACTGGCAACATGGAGCTGACGCTGGACCGGGCATTGTCAGAGCGCAGGCTGTTTCCAGCGGTCAGTCTCTTGAAGAGCGGAACCCGACAGGATCTGCTCATGTTAAGCCGGGAAGAGCAGGATGTGGCGGGCAAAGTGCGCAATCTCCTTTCCAATACTTCCGAACAGGAATCCCTGCCTTTGTTGCTGTCTATGCTTGAAAAATCAAGGGATAATGACGAATTCGTCGCCCGCTTTGATGATTGGATGGCGCTGATGCGCGGAACCCGCTGAAAAGGCAAGGAGAAGCGAGATGGAGATAAGAACTGTTGAGACAGATGATCAGGGCAGAAACCTCGATTTCATCACATTAAGCAGCAAAGCAGGGCTCCGTGCGGTGGTGAGCAATTACGGCGCCCATTTAATCAGCCTGTTGGTACCCGGAAAAGACGGGCAGCCGATTGATGTTTGCCTTGGCTATGATGATCTGTCCGGCTACCGCAGACATCGGGGCTACCTGGGCGCCACTGTAGGGCGTTACTGCAACCGCATTGGTGGCGCGGCCTTTACCCTGAATGGCAAAGAATATGCTCTTTATCCCAACGACGGTGCCAACACACTGCATGGCGGCCTGGAAGGATTTGACAAGAAAACCTGGGATTATGAAGTGTCTGAAAGCTGTGACAGTGCCACTTTCAGATACCGCTCCCCAGACGGGGAAGAGGGTTTTCCCGGCGACCTGGATGTAAAGGTCACATATTCGCTTGAGGAGCCAGGTGCCTTGAAGATTATGTACTCAGCCAGAAGCGACCAGGACACCGTCATTAACCTCACCAACCATAGCTATTTCAACCTGGCGGGAAGCGGGAATATCGGGAAACACACCCTTTTGGTGCAGGCTGAGAGCGTCACAGCGACGACCCCGGATTTGATTCCAACAGGCGTGCTGCTCCCGGTCAAGGACACCCCGTATGATCTGCGAACTGCCAGGCTTCTGGCAGATGCGCTGGATGACCGTGGCAGAAACAGCATGTTTGATGGCGCCAACGGCTTTGACATCAACTATGTTTTGGACGGCGAGGGGCTTAGAGAAGCGGCAGTGCTGGCGCTCCCTGATGCTGGACTGAGGATGCGGGTGATCACTGACCAGCCAGGCATTCAGGTGTATTCCGGCCAGGGTCTGAACAATCCCGGCCGAGGCGGTGCCATCTATGGACCTTACAGCGGCATCGCCCTGGAAACCCAGCATTTGCCTGACAGTGTCCACCACGCCCATTTTTCAGACACTTCGCTTAAGGCTGGCGATGTATTCCATAGCACTACGATCTACCAGTTTGCTGTGGATGCTTAGGTTGGATAAAGCTTAAGCCACTCCTCCTTCAGCGCCGCATAAAGCGCCAGATCGGAAAAGCCGCTCTGTTTGTCAGGAAGGGCTTGGCGCAAGCAGCCCTCAAAAACCAGACCAGCCTTTTCCATAACCCGGCCGCTGGCCGGGTTATTTGTGGCGTGTCGCAGGGTGAGGCGGCGAAATCCTACCCCCACAAAAAGGAATCGCATGACAGTTCGAAGCGCTTCAGTCATGATTCCCCGGTTCCAGAATCTTTTGGTGAGGCAATAGCCAATTTCCCCGTCCAGGCGCGTGGGGGACCAATTGGCCAGCGCGATGTCACCAATCACTTGCCCCTCATACTCTATGGCCCAATGGTAATAACGCCCGGTTTTATAAGCCTTGATCCAATTTTCCAACAAGCGTTGGGTGTACTCAGCGTTCGGGTGTGTGTTCCACATCAGTGTTTTTGTCACCTCAGCATCCCCCGCCCAATTATCAAACATCGCCTGTGTATCAGCGAGCTGGTATTGCCTGAGGCGCAGCCTGTCCGTCAGGAGAGTGGCTGTGCCAAGATGCGTCAGAGACGATTCGTAGGCTTGCATATCCCTAGCCAGCGATGCCGGTACCTTGATTATCGCTTTACGAACCGTTCCTGAGCCTAATCCCGGTTTGTGTGCGTCCTCCGGGAAAAAGACGGCAAACATTCCAGCCGAAAGAACACACCGTGAACCCGAAACCGTTTCAGTGCTTGTCAGAATATCCTTTTCAGCGTCATAGCCAGTCCAGCCGTCCAATTGATCAACCGGTGCCCAGGCAATGATCTCAGTGCCTTCCAGGATGATTTGAATATCAATGAAGGCCCGGTGCGCTTCCCAAACAGGGTTTTCTTCGGCAGTAGCGCGCAAAATATTCATGTGACAGCCTTTGCTGCCGAAAGAATGGCTGCCGTCAGCCAGCGATGTGAAATCAACATCCAGAAGGAATTCAATCGCCGCGTCCATGTTGGGATGGCAGCCGAGATACCTTGCCAAGTCGACCGTTCTACCCGCAATCATCATGCTTCTCCCATTCCTCTTTTCTTAAGCAAATTGTAGTTTTTCGGACAAACGAAGTCAATTTCCCACCAATCAAAAGCGAATTTTGAAAAGGCTTTACAAATTCCATCTTTCATGATATCCTGCATAGCGCGATGGGGCATTAGCGCAGTTGGTAGCGCACCACAATGGCATTGTGGGGGTCAAGAGTTCGAGTCTCTTATGCTCCACCACAATTTGTCTGAGAACGCTTATGTTTTCAGGCATTTTTCATGTTCTGGCATCCAAAAAGCCTCCA
>JAAYJP010000223.1 GCA_012522875.1 Clostridiales bacterium
AAAGCATATCAAGAGAGCAAAGGAGGGATTCTCATGGATTGGTGGATAGGGGCGGGCATTGCCCTGGCCTTCCTGGGCTTTGGATTTTCAGCAGCTCCGGGCCTTTTGAAAAAAACACCAAATACAAATGCTGCTTCATTTAGAGGGCGAAAGCCGCCGCATTGCAAGTCACGCCCTGGAATCGGTGAAGCAATATGCCGCCCGGTTTCCACCCATGCGATTGGAAGGCTGGCTATTCTGCTTGCGCTGCTGCTGCTGGCTGGCTGCCTGCTTCCCGGATCCGCAGGGACAACTGCCGCTTACACCCGTGTGTTTGAGATCCCCACTTCCATCCCTCTCTCAGCAAGCGTTTGCTGGCTGGCTGACAGCCGGATTCTGGACACTGCAGAGCAGGAAGTCCGCCCCGCATCGGCATGGGTGTTTCTGGACGCCTCATTAAGGGTGCTGGGAAAGGGCGGGAAAGAAATCGCCCCCACGCTGGCTGCCTATCTGGACAGCACCGCGCCTTTCATCATTCCCGTGCTCCAACCCCTGGATGAAGCCGCATCAGATGCGCTGTATAACCTGCTCGCCAGAGAAAAACGGAAGGATATATTTGTCGCGGCCAAATGGGTAAACTCGGATTGGCTGAATCGTTTTACCGCACTGCCCCATATACGCGGCCTGGTTGACTTTGCGGGAATGGACTGGTCTTCAGGGAGTATCCTGCTGGACATCACCGCGCGCACCAACCGCGCAGGCGCCAAAACAGCGCTTATCCCGGGCGATGAGGCTTCACGGCCGCTGGTCAGGGCCCTGCAAAGCCGCCTGCTCACGGTATGGGCTTCCGCAGGCAGTGACAAGGTGTGCCTCCTCACCGCGCTGACAAGCGGGATCAACGGCCTGGTGGTGGAGGACTACCTGGCGGCAGTTGATGCCATCCGCTTTTTTCATGAAGACGCGCCTGCCCTTCTCAGGACACCCTTCATCATCGGACACCGCGGCATGCCCAGCGAATATGTTGAGAACACCTTGCCGGGAGCACTGGGCGCTTACTTTGCCGGAGCAGACATGATTGAGAATGATGTCTGGCTGAGCCGGGATGGGGAGCTGTTCATCAACCATGACCAGACGCTCAAACGGCTGTTCGACCGCGGAGATGTGGCGAACAGCGAAGCCTTGACGCTCAGGCAGCTGCAGGATATCCCTTTTTCCCATGAAGGCATGTCGGGAGTGCCCACTTCCAACAACCAGCCTGCCAGCAAGTCCCGTTATGGTTTTTTCCCCGTGGATCCTTCGCTGCGTATCCCGGCGCTCAAGGAATATTTCGCGGCGTTCAAGGATACGGACATCGTTCATTTTGTGGAGATAAAATCCCATAACCCGGCCATTGTCCCGGCGCTGAAGGCGCTCTGTGAAAAAATGGGCGTCGCAGACCAGGTGGTTGCCATCACCTTTAACACCGCTATCCTGGAAATGATGAAGCGGGAGTGGCCTGAGGTGTCCGCAGGCGCGCTGGGCAGCGAAGGCCTCAACCTGGGAGACGGACGGCCGGGCTACCTGGATTATGCCTCTATCATCCGTTCCCAAAGTGTTGAGGCTGCGCTGGAACGGCTCTATCATGTGCTTCAGCCCTATAATGCTACCTACAACCCCAAAAGCAATTTCACCTATGAGGTGGCCCGTGCCGGCCGGCATCGCGGCCTGACCGTCTGGCCCTGGACCTACAACGAGCCCCGGGCATTTGCGGAAGCGTGGCTGGGAGGGCTAAACGGGCTTACTACAAATTTCGCCTGGTGGGTGAGTAATTTGGCCACCGAGGCAACAGCCATGGACGAACGCCTTCTTGTGGGCGAAGCTCTGACTCCCCCCAGGGTTACCACCCCAACCGGAGCCGCCGCAGGATCCGCAACCTTTTCTGCGATCATCCTTTCCGGGGACGCAGTGAACAACGGCATTGCCGTCAAGGCCGGGGAAGCCGTGCTCTTGTGGCGCGTCCGGCAATCCCTGCTGATTGACGGGAAGAATTATGGTGACTACTGCTTGTATTCCCAACCCTTCCGGGTATGGGTGGAGCAACCATAGGGTGCTTCTCCGGGCTGAGAAAGATTGATTCCCCCGCCGGTCATGCGGCCTCCGGAAAATCCTGCCCTGTTCACTCTGCCTCGACTGTCCCTTTCAGGTTCATGGATGCGGCGTTTTGGCCGATTGCCCGGGCCAAAAACCATTTCTCC
>JAAYJP010000028.1 GCA_012522875.1 Clostridiales bacterium
AGCGCCGCAGCAAGCGGGCCTTTGTCATCGCTTGTGCCACGGCCATACATGGTGCTGCCCTCAACGGCTCCGCCAAAGGGTTCCCGGGTCCAGCCGTCACCCACAGGCACCACATCCACATGGGCCAATATCGCCAGGGCGTCCTCATCGCTCCCTTCACCCATCCAGGCCTCGCCCACGTAGCCGTCCACATTGCGGGTTTCAAATCCCAGCGCCCGGCAGGAGGCAAGGGCCGTATCCAGCATTCTTGCCAGTTCAGGCCCAAAGGGCGCTCCGGGGACCGCATCAGCCTTCAGGCTTGGAATTCTGACCCATTCTCTAAGCGTCCCGGTCAATGCCTCCCGGTATTGATCCAGATTGAGTTTGCCAGCGTTTTTTTTCATGGTGCTTCCTTTCATTTATCCTTCGTTGATGGCTGCAGTCAGGCGCTTGAGCCCTTCTTCCAGTTGCGCGCGGGGACAGCCATAGTTGACGCGCATGAAGCCTTCTCCGGCAATGTGGCCAAAGAATCGGCCGCTGGTAAGCGCTACTTTGTGCTTTCTCAGACGGGTTTCGATCTCCACATGGGAAAGGCCATAGCCCCTCAAGTCCAGCCAGGCCAGGAAGGTGGCCTCCATAGGCGAGATAATGCAGCGGGGAAGTTCTTTGGCCAATGTGTCACGCAGGACATCCTGGTTTATGCGCAGGTAAGCCATCAGGGCGTCCAGCCAGTCATCACAGTGGGTGTAGGCAGCGCGGGTTGCGACCAGGGCGAAAATATTGCCTGATTCGGCACCAGCACGGTGCGCTGTGCGGGCCAGGGCACGCAGCGTTTCCTCATCCCGGCATATGGCTGCCGACTGCTGAAGTCCAGCGATATTGAAGGTTTTGCTGGCGGCCGCAAGAAAGACCGTGTTATCAGGGGTTTCCGGAAGGGAGAAAATGGGGATAAAGCGTTTGGGGGCAAAAACAAAATCCGCGTGGATCTCATCTGACACCAGCCTGGCCCGGTAGCGTTTGAGCAGCAAAACCAGTGTCCGTAGCTCTTCCTGGGACCAGGCACGGCTGACCGGGTTGTGGGGATTGCAGAGGATCATCAACCGCGCGCCATTTTGCAGATGACGTTCAATAGCCGCATAGTCCATGCTGTAGCGGCCTGCTTCATCACCAATAAGAGGCGCTTCCATCACCGCCCTGCCGGATTCGATGACAGCATTGAAAAATGGGCCGTACACCGGCGTTTGGATGATCACACCATCTCCGGGCAGGGTCATAGCGTTTACGCAGACGCGGAGGCCAGTAACAACTGATGGAAGCATCAGCGCATTTTTTGCCTCAAAATCCAAGCCGTGTCGCCGGCGCCAAAAACCGGTGAGAGACCGCGCATCCTCATCTCCTACAAAGGTATAGCCATAGGCAGGATGATCGGCGCGCTCCAGAAGGGCTTTCCGGATCGGTTCAGCACAGGGGAAATCCATGTCTGCCACCCAAAGGGGAACGGAATTCTCTGCCATATAGTCAGGGGACTGCCATTTAAGGGCGTTGGTGCCCAGGCGGCTAAGCCCCTTGTCAAAGAAAGCCTGGTTATATATCAATCTTTGTTCCTCCCGCGCAAAAGTATACATGATAGCCTTTTTTTCTATATTGGAGCGTTACCCGGCAAAACAAACCCTCCAAATAGCGCTTGGCGGAGGAGGCGCCTTGCTGTTTACGGATCACCACCGCCAGGATACCACTGGGGTTCAGGCGCTCAGCGCTTTCCCGAAAAAGCCGATACACCGTTTCCTTTCCGGCACGGATTGGGGGGTTGAGCAAAATCCAATCATAAACTTGCTCCATGCCAATAAGCCCGTCCTGGCAGAGAACCTTCGCCTTTATGCCGTTGCGACGGGCATTCTCCTCCGCCAGATGGCAAGCCCGAGCGTTTATGTCAAGCATGGTCACCTGGCAGGATGGGTAGAGCCTGGCTGTAATAACCCCCACTGGCCCCCATCCACATCCCAGATCAAGGACAGTGCCCGATATCTGGCCCATTACAGCGTCCAGCAGCATGGCGCTGCCCTCATCCAGACCGTTTTTTGAGAACACCGCTGTGTCGGTGAGAAAACGGAAACGCTGGCTCCCAAAAGCAAGAGCGATTTCCCGCGGATTGTGTTCGGCGTCGGGATTGGGGGTGAAGTAATGCTCAGCCAAGTCCGGCAGCCTCCTTAAGCAGGTCGAATTCTTCCGGACGAAGTTCCCGCCACGAACCCGGAGGAAGGGATGCGTCCAGCCTGATCGGGCCAAAGGCGAGGCGGGAGAGGGCCTTTACCTCATGCCCCAGGGATTGGAACATCCGGCGCACCTGGCGATGCTTGCCTTCATGAAGGCGGACCAGAGCTTCGCTGTCCCTGTCTCCCGAGCGAATGATGACCAGTTCCGCTGGCAGTGCAGTAAAATCCTTTAGCCTGATACCAGTTGAGAAGGCGTTTTGCGATGCCTTGTCCAGCTTTCCTGAGACCAGGGCATGGTACTCTTTCATGATTTTCCGCTGTGGCGAGAGCAGGCGGTGAGACAGGTTACCATCGGTAGTGAAAAGCAACAGGCCCGCACTGTCTTTGTCCAGTCTTCCCACCGGCATGCACCGGATTTTCTGAAACCGCAAAGGCAGAAGATCCATCACTGTTTTCTGATGGCTGTCCCGCGCGGCGGTAAGGACATCCAGGGGCTTGTTCATCATCACATGGCAGTCAAGCCGGGTGTCCAAAGTCATATTGTTTATCTTTATCTGGCTGCTTTCTTCCGTCTGGGCACCGGTATCCCAACAAATCTGGAGATTAACAGTAACCTGGCCGCTTCTTATCAGCTTCCTGGCTTCATTCCGGGTGAGCCCGGCGGCCTGGCTTATCAGCCGGTCAAGCCTCATTGGAAACGGCGCTTGCCGCCAGCTTTCTAAGCGGCAGCAGCGGCAGATAAAAGACGATCAGAACGATCAACAACTGATAAAACACGGTTTCAGGAAAATCCAGGTTCAACAGCCTTTCAACGATGGAGAAGAAATCCATCATCAGATTCCCCATCCAGCTTTGGCCGAAGAACAAGGCCAAAACCCCCGCCATCGCTACAATGCCCGGTAAGCACAACAGTGCGTTGACGCGGCTTACATGCGCAAAACGGGGACGGCGCGCCTGGTGCAGCTGACCTGTGTGCCGCCAGGATACGGGGATACCCAATTCGATCACCGGCTGATGCTCAAAGGCCCGGTATCGCCGCCAACCATAGAGGGCAAGCAGAAAAACGAGAAGCGCTGCCAGGAGGATGACGCCGATGCCCACAGGATAGCTCCCGCCAAATACGGCGCCCACTTTCTCAATACTCAGCATCGCTGAAGGGAAGTCAACAACCCGCAAATTATAATAAAACAGCACGGCATATGCAAACAAGGGCAAAAGGAAAGGCAGCGCCCGCAACAGCCGGTAAAGCGATGCTGAAAGCCAGGTGAGATAATTCGCCGCGCGGTCATCCCGTTCATACCCCAAGTATCTTGCGAGCTTGGCGAAAAAATGAAAACGGAAGGGAAGCACAATCAACACATACAGAGGAAGCGAGGCCAATAAAGCCACTGCCACCGCATGCTCCCTCCGCACCTGGAAGAACCGGCCGGTGACCACCGCCAGAATCATAGGCGACAGCGCGATCAGGCGCAAAAAAATCTGAAACAGCAACTGCAGGACCACTGCGGGCAGGTTCGCGCTGTATGCCTGGCTGGCATGTTTGTGGGCAGAAAGGCGGATATCTTGCATAGAGGCCCTCCTTGGGTAAAATCCGCATGAAGTATACAGGAAAAATGCGGCCGGTACAAGAATGCGTGTATGTTAATGGATCCCGGCGAGCTTTAAATACTGACCGGTGTAGCTGCCTTCAACCTTTGCGATTTCCTCTGGTGTTCCTTTTGCGACCACTTTTCCGCCCTTATCCCCGCCCTCCGGGCCCAGGTCTAGGATGTAATCAGCGGTTTTCAGCACTTCCAGATTATGCTCAATCACAAGGACGGAGTTGCCGGCATCAGTCAGCTGCTGCAATACCCTAATCAGGCGAGACACATCGTCAATGTGCAGGCCGGTGGTAGGCTCATCCAGCAGTATGATGGTTCGCCCAGTGGCTTTGCGGCTAAGCTCTGTTGCCAGCTTCACCCTTTGTGCCTCGCCGCCTGAAAGGGTGGTGGAAGGCTGCCCCAGCCTTACATACCCCAAACCCACATCATGCAGGGTTTCCAGTTTTTTTCGGATTCTAGCGTGATGCTCAAAAAAAATGAGAGCTTCCTCCACTGTCATGTCCAGCACATCGGCGATGGTTTTTCCGCGGTATTTTACCTGGAGGGTTTCATGGTTGTAGCGCTTTCCCTTGCATACCTCGCAGGGCACAAAAAGATCCGCCAGGAAGTGCATTTCTATTTTCAGCAGGCCGTCCCCCCGACAGGCTTCACAGCGCCCGCCTTTTACATTGAAGGAAAAACGGCTGCTGTTATAACCGCGGGCTTTGGCCTCATTGGTTTGGGAAAAGGTGGAACGAATCAAATCAAAAAGCCCCGTATAGGTGGCGGGATTACTCCTTGGGGTGCGGCCGATGGGGGACTGGTCGATATTGATGATCTTGTCCAGTTTTTCGGCGCCGGTGATGGCGTCATGGGGGCCTGGGTAAGTGCTGGCATGGTTCAGGTCCCGGGCCAGGGCGTTAAAGAGGATCTCATTGACCAGGCTGCTTTTGCCGGAACCCGACACGCCTGAAACGCAGCAGAACACCCCCAGAGGAAGGGATACATCGATGCTCTTCAGGTTATTGGCCCGGGCGCCTTTGACTGTCAGCCAGCCCGTGGGCTTGCGGCGTTTCCCGGGAAGAGATATATATTTCCGCCCGGCCAGATAATCCCCGGTGATTGAATCCGGCGCGTCGATCAGTTGCTGTATGCCTCCCTGGGCGACAATCCGGCCGCCCAGCTCACCAGCACCAGGACCGATATCCACCAAATAGTCGGCTGCCCGCAGGGTGTCTTCGTCATGCTCCACCACGATCAGGGTGTTGCCCAGGTCCCTTAAGCGTTTCAGCGTGGCCAGCAGGCGGTTATTGTCCCGTTGGTGCAGGCCGATGGAGGGTTCGTCCAGAATGTAAAGCACCCCAACCAGGCCGGTGCCAATCTGAGTGGCCAGGCGGATGCGCTGTGCCTCGCCCCCGGAGAGGCTTGCGGCTCCGCGGGAGAGGCTCAGGTAATCCAATCCCACATCGCAAAGGAAGCGTATACGCACGCTTATTTCTTTGAGAATCTGCTCCGCGATGCGCCGGTGGGTGTCACTCAGTTCCAAAGAAGATAAAAACGCGCGGGCTTCCACGAGGTTCATGCCACTTAACTGAGCAAGATCAACGCCGCCCACAGTTACGGCAAGGGCTTCGGGCTTTAGGCGTTTGCCTTTGCAGGCGGCACAGGGCTCCTCCCGCATGAATTGCTCATACATTGCTTTGGTGGTTTCGCTGCTTGTTTCGTGATAACGCCTGATCAAGGTAGGAATAATGCCTTCATAGACAATCTTATAGGTTCCCTGGCCGTTGATGGAGGTGAAGCGGATGGGGATTTTGACTCCTTTGGAGCCATAAAGGATAATGTTCAGGATTTTCTCCGGCAGTTGTCCCACTGGTGTGTCCATGCTGAAGCCATAATGATCGCTCAACCCAACAAACATCATATGGGAGGTACTGCGCTCATCCCCGCTGCTGTTCCAGCCCATGGCATTGATGGCGCCCTGATTTAAGGATTTGGCCATGTCGGGGATGACCATGTCCGGGGTAATGCTTCGGACGGTGCCTAAGCCTGAGCATTCCGGGCATGCGCCAAAAGGGGAGTTGAAGGAGAACATCCGGGGGGTCAACTCTTCAATGTTGATCCCGCACTCGGGGCAGGCATAGTTCTGGGAGTACAGCAGCCGCTCTCCGTCAGGCATGATTTTCACTGCCATAAGGCCGCCTGATTCCCGCAGCGCCGTTTCAACAGAATCATTCAGGCGCTGATCCATGCCCTCCCGCATAATGATCCGATCGATCACCAGGTCGATGTCATGCTTTTTCTTCTTGTCAATGTCCGGGGTGTCGTCCAGGTCGTAGACCTGGCTGTCAATCATGATTCGCACAAAACCTGCCTTGGCAGCGTCTTCCAATAGTTTGCGGTGTTCGCCTTTCCGTGCACGGACGATGGGGGAGAGGATCATAAGCCGGGTGCCATCCTGCATTGCCTGGATGGCCTGGACCATTTCGTCCACCGTTTGCTGGCGAATTTCCTTGCCGCATTGGGGACAATGGGGGATACCGACGCGGGCATAGAGCAGGCGGAGATAGTCATGGATTTCTGTTACAGTACCCACTGTGGAGCGAGGATTGTGGCCGGTGGATTTCTGATCGATGGAGATGGCCGGTGAAAGCCCTTCGATGGCGTCAACATCCGGCTTTTCCATCTGGCCCAGAAATTGCCTGGCATAGCTGGACAAACTCTCCACATAGCGCCTCTGCCCCTCGGCAAAAATGGTGTCAAAAGCCAAAGAGGACTTGCCAGACCCAGACAAGCCGGTAAATACGATAAGCTTGTTGCGTGGCAGCGTCAGGTTGACATTCTTCAGGTTGTGTTCCCGCGCGCCTCTGATGATCAATGCGTCCTGCATTTTAAAACTCCTAAGGGGGGTTGCCCGCCGAATAGTAGCACATCTGTTCCCGTAAAACAAGGCAACATAGGGACCCGAACGATAAACCGTGGAATTCAAAAAAAGTTCAGAAATGCTATTGACAGCGCCGAAGCCCTGTGGTAATCTGCGCCAAGTGCCCAGGAGACTTCCGCAGGGAGGACAACATGGCCGGAGAACCAGCCCAAAAAACTACAGCGATGGCAGCCAAGGGGGCTGTTTTTTTTAGGCCGGGGCACAATTAAGAAAAGGAGCAGAGCCAATGACCCAACAGAAACAGACGCACAGCTACCTGCCGGATGAAAGACCCCCTTTTGGGAAACTACTGCTCTATGCCCTGCAACAAGTGATTGTCATGTTCCCGGCCACCGTGACAGTGGCGCTGATTACCGGATTCCAGGTTTCTACCACCATCTTCGCTTCGGGCCTGGCAACCGTGTTCTTTATCCTCATCACCGGGCGCAAAATCCCCATGTACTATGGCTCTTCCTTTGCCTACCTGGGAGCAATTGCCGGGATGGGCTTCGCAAAGGAATCAGGCCTTCTGCCTCCCGATTCCATCAGCCAGATTCAGTTTGGCATCATCTTCTCGGGTTTTATCTCCATCATAGCGGGACTGTTGGTGCGCTGGGGCGGGAAGGAGAGGGTTGAGAAGATCCTGCCGGCCCAGGTTACCGGCCCCATCGCCATGATTATCGGCCTGTCGCTTGCCGGCAACGCCATCAAAGACGCGGCGCCGATCGCGGTGGAAAACACATTGGCGAGCGCCACCAGCAGCTTTATCAGCCAGCTTGCGTCCCATGTGGACCCCGCCGCCGCTAAAGGTGCCGTGGATTCTGCTGTGGCCTCCCTGGGTGAGGTTGTAGCAAATGCCCTGAGCGCTGTTCCTGCGCAAACTGTTTTCAGCTCCAGCTGGGTATGGATGGTGTCCCTTGGCACCCTGCTTGCCACACTCCTGTTTTCCCGTTACCTCAAGGGTTTCCTGGGGCAGCTGCCCCTGTTGCTGGGTGCAGCCGTCGGCTGCGCAGTGGCGGGCCTCATTTATCTCCTGGGAGGCCAGGACATGAGCCTGTTCAATACCATCCCCCAGCAAGCGCTGAATGCCTCAGCCTGGAAGTTGGGAGACGGCGGTATCTTCGCCCTGCCTGCCTTCACATTTCCCAAAGTATCCTGGGCGGCTGTGGCGGCGCTGATGCCCATCGCCATCGCGACCATCCCAGAGTCAACGGCGCACATGTACCAGCTTGATATCTATGTTAATAATGAGGCCCGCAAGAAGGGTAAACGATACGACATGGCAGCTCTTCTTGACCGCAATCTTGTCGGTGACGGGCTGTGCGACATGGTCTCTGGCGTCATCGGGGGACCCGCCGGAACCAACTACGGCGAGAACATCTCCACCATGGCCATCACCAGGGTGTACTCAGTGCCCGTGATGTTCGTGGCTGGTATCATCGCCATGGTAATTTCCTGCTTCACGCCTCTCATCACCGGTATCTATGCCATTCCCACCGCTGTCATCGGCGGCCTTGAAATCTACCTCTTTGGTGCTATTGCCGCTCAGGGTGTGGCCATCATGATCGATAAGGGCGTCAGCATGTTCAGCGCCCGCAACATTGCGGTTATAGCCGTCATTATGACCTTTGGCCTTGGTGTACAATACTTTTTTGGCGGCAGCATCGACATGTTTGGGCTGAAGGTGCCCGCAATCGCCGGCGCCGCTGTCCTTGGCATCATTGTGAACCTGATCATGAGCATCGGCGACCGCAGGAAGAAAGCCTAAGCAAATCGCTTCATCAGAATCGGCTGGCCATTTGGTCGGCCGATTTTTTAGGAGATGCACTGGATGACGATGTTTATGCGCCGGCTGGATAGGCGGTTTGTTTCTCCGTTTCCTCATCAATCATCCGCAGTAGCCTCTCAATGACCGGAATCGCCAGGGTCAGTGCCTCAGCGGCATCCTGGTGGGGAAGCTTCAGCAACAGCTGCGTTTTGCGGCCTCCTGACAGGCGTAGGCGTTTGTCCGCCCGGGGTAATGCCCCAACAAGGGCGCCGGGATCCACAGCAAATTGTGGATTGAAGGTGAACACCATCAACCCCTGGTCAAAGCAGACAAAATCAGTTCCCAAGGCGTTGGCAAGGGCGCGCAGCCTGGCAATGGCGATCAGGTGAATCACCGGCTCCGGCGGCTCACCGAAGCGGTCAACAAGGTCTGATATCAGATCGATGCTCTCCTCCTCAGTATTAATCATCGCGATGCGCTTATAGATCTCTATCCGCTGGGTATCACCCGGCACATAACCCTCGGGCAGGAAAGCGTTGACTTGCAGGTCTACCCGTGTCTCCAGTTCGCTGGCCCTCAGGGAGGAAAAGTCGCCCTGCGCTTCACGGATGGCTTCCTCAATCATCCTGCAGTACATATCATAGCCCACCGCTGCCACTTGGCCGGACTGTTCGGGGCCAAAGATGTTCCCCGCCCCTCTGATTTCAAGGTCACGCATCGCGATGCGGAAGCCCGCTCCAAAAGCGGTGAATTCCTTGATGGCGCTGAGCCTTTTTTCAGCGGTTTCAGATATCATCCTGTCAGGCCGCACGGTGAAGTAGGCATAGGCGCTTCTGCTGCTGCGGCCTACGCGTCCGCGCAGCTGGTAGAGCTGGGAGAGGCCAAAATGGTCGGCGTCATAGACGATGAGGGTGTTGGCGTTGGGGATGTCCAGGCCATTCTCAATGATGGTGGATGTCAGGAGCACATCATACTTCCCGGAATAGAAATCCATCATTACATCTTCCAGCGCCCGTTCGGGCATTTGACCATGGGCGGTGGCAACCTTTGCCTCCGGCACCGCCTGGCTTATCCGCGAGGCCATCCGCTGGATATCCGCCACCCGGTTGTACAGGAAGAATACCTGCCCGTCCCGGGCTAATTCTCTCAGGATAGCGTCCCGGATCAACCCCTCCTGGTAATCTGCCACATAGGTGTTGACAGGCAGGCGTTCTTCTGGGGGCATTTCGAGCAGGCTCATATCCCTTACCCCCACCATGGACATGTGCAGTGTGCGGGGTATGGGGGTCGCGCTCAGGGTGAGCACATCTATCGCAGCCCGGTAATTCTTGATCAGCTCCTTGTGCTTGACACCAAAGCGCTGCTCCTCATCCACAATCAACAACCCAAGGTCCCTAAACTTCACATCTTTGCTCAGCAGCCGGTGAGTTCCCAGGAGGATATCTACTTTTCCCTCACGGACATTTTGAAGTGTCTGCCTGTTTTCCTGGGGAGACCTGAAACGGCTGACAAAATCCACACGCACCGGAAAACCCTCAAAACGCTGAGAGAAAGTGCGCATATGCTGCTGGGTCAGGATGGTGGTCGGTGCAAGCAAGGCCACCTGTTTGCCATTGAGTACTGCCCGGAAGGCGGCCCTCATGGCCACCTCGGTTTTTCCGTACCCGACATCCCCGCAAAGAAGGCGGTCCATGTTGGTGGGCTTTGCCATATCGGCCAATACCTCAGAAATGGCCTGGGCCTGGTCAGGGGTGAGCTCATACTCAAATCTATCGGCAAACTGGCTCTCAAACGGCTCCAGCGCTTCATAAGCAAAGCCTGGCTCTGACTGGCGCTGGGCATACAGTTTCACCAGATCAAATGCCAGTCTCTTTACGCTTTCACGGGTTTTGCTCTTTTGCTTTTCCCAGTCTCCCCCGCTTAAGCTATTGAGTGCCGGCGCGTCCCCGGGGCTGCCCAGGTATTTCTGTACCCGGTCAAACTGGTCTGTGGGAACATAGAGTTTGTCGCTGCCCCGGTAGTGGATGAGCAGATAATCCCGCCAAATGCCCTCAGACTGAAGACGCACTGTGCCCTGATATAGGCCAATGCCGTGATGCTCGTGGACAACAAAGTCACCAGGCGCCAGATCAGTAAAAGCGGCAATGCGCTCGCCGGCTGTATGTCGCTTACGGGCCTTCTGCTGGGACGCGCCGAACAGTTCTCCAGGCGCAATGAGTGCCAGACCCGCCCCATCGAAGAGGAATCCGGAAGACATAGGCGATGGGATAAGGCAGAGTTTGCCGGGTGCGCAATCCTCTGAAAGTTCAAGACCATTTTTGCCAAGCATTTCTCTTAAGCGCTCCCCGCGGGCCTGGCCTCCCGAGAAAAGCCCCACGGTCATGCCCGCTTCCTGCCAAGCTCTAAGGTCTTTCACCAATATTTGGGGGCGGTTGTGGTAAGGAGCGACTGCTGTTCCTGTGAGGGGGATGCTCTTCTCGGGCTTCAGGCCCCCCAAGCCGCGCAACAGCGCCATCATAGTGATGACGCCGCGCTCATTCAATGCGTCCAGCACTTCCTCCCGGTCACGCAGAAGGCCTGCCTGGGCGGTTGCGGCATTGCCCTTGGAGTAGGCGGCCTTGAAAGCTTGAATATAGCCCAGCAGGCTGTCATCCAGCCGCTGCATGGCGCGGTCGGGTGTATCGACAAGAACCAGGGCGTCGGGCATCCAGTCAAGCAGGCTGTGTGGGGGATATACCACGTTCGCCCACATCGCCATGTTGTGGATGGCACCCTGCAAAAGGAGATCCTCCTCCTCAGGTGGCGTGAAAGGCTGGGGCGGCTGTCCCAAAGGCAACATTTCCCGGCCGGACTTATCCGGGACTTGCTCCGCTATTGCCAGCGCTTCCAGAAGGCGCGCGACTGCGGCCTCGCGCTCATTTTCAGGTATGAGGTGCTCAGCCGCCTGGATAATGCGCAAGGAGGGAAGGGGTTCCTGGCTTCGCTGGGTTAGAACATCAAAACCCCTGACGCTATCCACCTGGACATCAAAGAACTCGATCCGCGCAGGGGTATCCAGGTAGGGCGGGAAGCAGTCCAGGATATCTCCCCTTAAGGCGAACTGCCCACGGCCTTCAACCAAATCGACCCGTTCATAACCCAGGGCGGCAAGCTGCAAAGCCAAATGGTGGGGCTCCAATGCATCTCCCGGTTTTATTGTAATAATTGAAGATGCAAACCATTCAGGAGATGGCAGATGGTCCTGGAGGGCTTCGATAGAAGCAATCACCAGGCACATGTGCCCGGACAGCATCAGATCCAGAGCCTTCAGGCGCTGCCAGGCATTGTCCTGGCTGGCAGTAGCGCCTCTTAAAAAGTTTCGTTCCTCCTGTGGCAGGAGGACAGCGTTTCCACCGGTGAACTGCATTGCATCCTCAAAGGCGCTCCGGGCCAGGCGTTCACTGGGAAACAGGCAGAGCACCCGGCGGCCGGTTCCTTTTCCCAGGGCTGCGGCAAAAAAAACACGCTGGCTTTCCTGCATATCATACAGCGCCAGACCCCCTTTTCCCAGGGCGCTCTGACTGATTTCAGGCCAGTCCGGATGGGAGAAGAAGGCATTGTGCAAGCTATGAGTTATCGGATTCAACAAGTGTCCCTCCGCCGTCTTTTTTTGCGCGGCTGCTGGTGTTAAAGCGGTTCATGGTGAGTTGGATGCCTTGCGCCAAAAAACTGATGGCAGCCTCTCCCGCCTGTTCAATGGTCTGCTGGATAGCATCGGCCTGCGGGTCCTGATCCCAGCGGGAGAGAACCCAGTCCTTCAGGTCCCACTGGGGCGGTGGAGCGCCAACTCCGATGCGGCCCCGGGGAAAATCCTGGTTGGAGGTAACTTCCAGTATGCTGCGCCAACCGTTGTGGGTACCTGCTCCGCCCTTGGCACGGACGCGAAGCGATCCCTGGGGAAGATCAATATCATCAGACAGGATGAAGATGTCCTGGGGGGGGAGCTTGAACCACCGCATCAAATCCAAAATGGCCAGGCCGCTTAAGTTCATGTAGGTCTGTGGCTTCAGCAGTATTACGCGCTCACCCTTCAGGCGGGTTTCCGCCAGCAGCCCGCGGCATTGTTTTTTCCCGAAAGCAGTGCCCAAGTGGTCCGCTGCCAGGTCAACGGCCAAAAAACCCACATTATGGCGGGATAATTCATATTCCCTGCCTGGGTTTCCCAGGCCGACAACTGCTTTCACGCTGGCTGTACCAGCCAGTCCGCCGGGCGCACCAGCAAGGCATCCCTCGCAATATTTTCGGTGAAAAGCATCAGGGGATGCTCCGGCAATTCGCTCAAAGGCGCTTCCATCTCCTGGGCCAGAACAAAAGCCAGGCCCACAACGCTTACGCCAAACTCTGACATCAGGGTGATCATGCCCCGCGCGGTGCCGCCATGGCGCATGAAATCGTCCACAATCAGGGTGCGCTGCCCGCTTTGCACCGCCCGGCGCGCAAGCGACATGGTCTCGATCCCGCCTTTTCCATCCGGGAAACTGATGTTGACGGCGCTGCCCTCATACACCTTGCTGGCGCGCCTTGCAATGACCAGCGGCACATTGAGCGCAACCGCCGTCATGGTGGCAACCGGAATGCCCTTGGTTTCCATGGTCAGTACGAAATCAATGCCCCGGTTATAGTAGGGCCCCGCCAGGATGGTGCCAATTTGGCGTACCATCTCCGGATCCGCCAGGAGGTCGGATAAATATAGATATCCGCCCGGCAGCATGCGATCTGGTGCGTTGAGTTTTTCACACAAGGTCTTTACGAACGCAAGTGCTTCCCCATCTGCGACCCTGGGACGAAAACGGACGCCGCCAGCGGCTCCCGTCACCGTCTCCACATCGCCCAGATTCCAGTCCCGGGTGGCCTTTTGAATCATGGCCACATCCTCGCTTACGGAGGATTTGGCAAGATCAAACATCTCGCAAAACCGGCCAAAGGGGATAATTTGGTTGGGCATGCCGCATAATACGCGCGTCATTACAATCACGCGCTCCGTCCGTTTGATTTTGTCCATGTTCATCCTTGCCTCCTTGTGGGGTAAACCATATTTTATCACATCAATCCGTATATTGCCACGGGAAAGAGCCTGTATGTTCGGTATTCTCAGTCAGCTGGCTATATGACTGGGCAGGCGCCAATCCAGTTGAATGCCCAATGGCTTTATGCTAATATGACGGCAGAACCTGCGGAGGTGGATAAGATGTACAGGCGGCTGATGATTACCCTGACCCTGTTGTTTTTGGTTTTGATCTTCCCGGCGTTAGCTGATCAGCATAATTTTGAGGCTTTCCATGCCAGCCTCACCTTGCCGGACGGTGTATATGAAACCGTGCTCACTCCCCGGAACCTGGCAAGCCATGAGGCGTTTATCCAGACCCAGGGGGGCACAGTGGCCGCTTGGGAGGCGGACTTTTTGGCCCGCGGTATCTGGCTTCAAGCCTATGATCAGGACGCGGATCGCGTGCTGGTGGTATCGGCGCTCAAGGATGTGGATGGCCAGCGCTTCTTTGACATCAACGAACATCCATCCAGCGTAAGGGCTGATTACCGCAAGTCCCACGGCAGGGATGGGGCCTGGTCAGTGCTGGGTTACAACTACGATTCCATCTCCTGGAAGAACTTCTCTTCCGGCCGTTTCCTCCAGCTGCGTTACAGCTATCGACAGGGTGGGGAGTTGGTGTGCCGGGGCTTCCAGCGGCGAACCATCAGAAATGGGTACACCATCACAGTTGACCTGCAAGTATTCGGGAGAAACCTCACCAGTGCTGACAACACGGCGCTTAACAAGGTTTTTGACACCTTTGGGTTTACCCAGTTGTTGCCCGTGCCGGAGCTTCCCATTACGCTGGCGGAGACTGCCACGGCCCCTGTAGAAACATACAAGCGTACCTTCACGATGAAGGGGGAGACCAAACCCAACGCCAAACTCAATGCTGTGGTCATGTCCTTTACGGACACACAGGGCCAGGTGTTTAATGTTAATGCTGATAACAGAGGCAGGTATTCCCTGCCGATCGAGCTTCCCCGGGAAGGAAACTACCTGATGACGCTTACAGTGGAGTCCCCGGGCCTGGAATCCCTCAGCAAAAGTTACAGCATCACCTATCAGGAAGGACTACTGCCTGCACTTATCTCGGCGCCACCGCCAGACCTCTTTCCTCAGGACAGCTTTACGCTGATGGGACGAACGGAGCCGGATGTGAAGGTTATCCTTAGCGTCAACGGTGTGCTCAGCGAAAAGCGCACCGGGCGTGACGGGGAATTCAGTTTCAAAATGGATACGTCCATAGAGGGC
>JAAYJP010000224.1 GCA_012522875.1 Clostridiales bacterium
TAAGCGGCAACCAGATCGGCTGCCTGATCCTGCACCACATCCTCAGCCAGCGGCAGAAGGCGGGCACGCTGCCCAAAAACGGCGCATGCGTCAAATCCATCGTATCAACGGGGATGGCCAATGTGATCTGCCAGGCTTATGGCGCCACCCTGTTTGACGTCCTCACGGGCTTCAAGTTCATTGGCGAGAAAATCCAGGCCTTTGAAGAAACGGGCGCCCATACTTTCCTGTTCGGCTTTGAGGAAAGCTTTGGCTACCTCTCCTCCACCCAGGTCAGGGACAAGGACGCGGTGAACGCGGCTCTGCTGGTGGCGGAGGCTGCCTGTGTATGCAAAAGCCAGGGCGTCACCCTCTATGACCGCCTCCAGCAGATCTACCAGGAATACGGCTATTTCGCGGAAACCGTGGTATCAAACACCTACCCCGGCAAGGCAGGGGCCGAGCGGATGGCGGCCATTATGGCAGCGCTTCGGGGAAATCCGCCCAGTGAAATCGCGGGGAGAAAGGTATTGGCCCTGCGGGATTACCTCGCTGGCGTCAGAAGCCATCAGGGCGCAAGCGAGCCCCTGGGCACCCCGCCTTCGGATGTCCTCTATTTTGAGCTGGCGGACGGGGACTGGCTGTGCGCCAGGCCCTCAGGCACTGAGCCCAAAATCAAATTCTATGCGGGCGCCAGCCACAGGGAGAGCATGGAAAAAGCCCGGGAGGCCGCCGACAGGCTGATGGCGGGCATCCGGGCCCTGGCAGAATAGAAAGGGCTCTCAGCCCCGGCCTTCCCGCTGGAGATCCAGCCAGGCGCATTCCTCCTGCGTTAAGCGGATATCACCGGCTGCAATGTTCATGCGCATCTGCCGGGCGTTTGAGCTGCTGACCACCGGATAGACGTCCAGAGGCTGGCATAATATCCAGGCCAGCGCGACCTGGGATACGGTCACGCCCTTTTCCCGGGCGATTTCCTCCGCCCTTTCAAGGCGTTTGAGGTTGCCCTCATCCACGTATCCCCGCAGGGTGACATCATCCAGGATCTGGCCCATTTCATCCCGCATGCTGCTATGCACTTTGCCGGAAAACAGCCCCCGGGCCAGGCTTGAATAACTGAATACGGGCATCTTTTGCTGAATGAACCACTCCCTGGCCTGCTGGTTTTCCTGTCCCGTGATGGTCTGGCAGCCCCCGCCCCAGACATCGGTCAGCTGGTGGGCCAGGCCATAGTGCGGGCTGTTGGCGCTAAAGGGTGTCAGGCTGTGTTTATGCGCATATTCATTGGCTTCCTGGATGCGGGAAAGCGTCCAGTTGGAAACGCCGATGACGCGGACTTTGCCCTGGGTGACCAGGCTGTCCAGCGCCTCCATGATGGGGCCGACAGGCTTTTGGGGATCATCCCGGTGCAGAAGGTAAATATCAATGGTATCAACGCCCAGCTTGGCCAGGGAATCATGGGCGTCAGAGAGGATATCATAGGGCGTGACGCGCTTGCGCCAGGCGTTGTGATGGGCGCCCTTGGTGAGGATGAGCACCTTGCCGTGAAGCCCCCGCGCGGCCAGCCACTCCCCCACAGGCTCCTCGCCGTAGTGGGCGGAGCAGTCCAGGATGTTGATCCCTAAGGCATGCACCTCATCCAGCAGTTTAAACGCCTCATCAAGAGACTGCTTAAAGCCCGCCTCCTCCCCGTAGTCTGAGCGGGTAGCCCTGAAAAACACCGGGTGGGCGGTGCCAAAGACAAAGCGGGATACGGGGCGGCCGATGTTCTTGATATTTCCGTACTGCATTCATTTTCATCCTTTCTGATGATGCCCTGAATATACCCAAAAAAGACGGGCGCACACCTGAAGGCGCGCGCCCGGGGTCCTATGGAATCAGGGATTAATCAACGCCCAGGACTTCTTTCCAGTTCTCCAGGGTGGCGATCTGGCCGCCGGTGGCGATGAACTTGGCGCCGATATCCTCGTTGTAAGGCGCGTCCACTTCCAGGCCGTTGATCAGCTTGTGCAGGGTCATCACGCACTGGTAGCCCATCTGGTAGAAATCCTGCCCGATGGCCACGTCCAGAACACCCAGCTCAAAGAAGCCAGGGGTGGTTTCGGCAAAGATGTCAATGGTGACCACTTTGTGGTTGGGGTCAGACAGCTTCCAGGCGTTCATCTCGGGCAGGGCGGAGGGATCAACGCTGTAGGGCCAGCCGCCAGCCATATACCAGGCGTCGATATTCTCGGCGTTGGCGGCGGTGTAGTACTCGATGCCGTTGATGGCTTCGTCCACGTTGTCGTTGCAGGGGAGGGAGTAGACGACCTCCAGGTTGGTTCCCTTGATGGCATCGGCAAAGCCGAGCTTGCGGGCTTCGATGTCGTTGGCGCCCGGGATGCCTTCCAACTGAACCACACGCACCTTCTCAAGGCCGGAGTCCTTGTACAGATCGATCATGTATTCGCCGGCCTGGTAGCCGACCTTGTAGTTCTCGGTGCCCACATAGTACTCGCGCTTGGAGTTGGGGGAGTCCACGTCGTAGCTGATGACCTTGATGCCCGCGTCAATGGCCGCGTCAATGGCGTCCTTGAGCGCGTCTCCGGTGGTGGCAGAGATGGCGATGCCATCCACGTCGCCCCGGTCAATCAGGCTGAGCATGATTTCGTTCTGGAGCTCGGCTTCCGCCCGCAGGGGAGACTGCCATTCAACTTCGATGCCCAGCTCTTCGCCGGCGTCGCGCATGCCGACCTCGGCCGGCAGGAAGACGACATTGCCCAGTTGCTGGCCGATAACGACGATTTTCTCGGCCAGGGCAGCCGATGCCAGGCCCAGGCTCAGCGTCAGGATCAGCAGGATAGAGAGCAGTTTTTTCATGTTCAGGTCCTCCATAGTATTTATTTCTACCGGGCTTTTTGGCCCAGGTAAAGTTTACCCGTTATCAGCGCCTCGCCTTTCTCAATTGGTCGATGGTGACGGCGAAGATGATGACAACGCCCATCACCAGGGTCTGCCAGTAGCTGTCCACCGACAGGAGCACCAGGGCGTTTCTCAGGACCCCTATGATAGCCGCGCCGATCAGCGTGCCCACCACGGTGCCCACGCCGCCAGCCATGCTGGAGCCGCCGATGATCACGGAGGCGATGGCGTCCATCTCAAAGCCATTCCCCGCTGTGGGCTGGGCTACGCCCACCTTGGAGGCGTTGATGACGCCGGCAAAAGCCGCGCACACGCCCGCCAGGACAAAGCAGAGGATCTTGAGCCTTTGGGTGTTCACGCCTGAGATGCGCGTAGCCTCTTCGTTGCCGCCCAGGGCGAAGATGCGCCGGCCGGTGGTGGTGCGGTTGCGGAATATGGCAAACACCAGGGCGAAGAGCATCATAAAATAGATGGGGACGGGAATCCCCAGGATTTGCTCCTGGCCGATCCACTTGAAGCTGTCGGCGATGCCGCTCACCGGGTAGCCCTTGGTGAGGATATAACAGATGCCCCGGACGATCTGCATCATGCCCAGGGTGGCGATAAAGCTGGGCAAACGGAAGAACACCACCAGCATGCCGTTGACCATGCCGCACAGGCCGCCCACGGCCATGCCGATAAGCACCGCCGGCACCACCGCCACGCCCGACTTCATCAGAAGTGCCACCGTCACCCCGGCCAGGCCGTAGATGGAGCCGACGGAGATGTCGATGTTGCCCGTCAGGATGACGGTGGACACGCCAATACCGGCCACCGCGATGGCGGAAAAGTTGCGCGCCGTGTTCAAGAGGTTGTTGGTCCTTA
>JAAYJP010000225.1 GCA_012522875.1 Clostridiales bacterium
ATCCATTTGGGCAGGCGGCTGATCATGCGTTCCATTTTATATCCTCCTGTCCCTGAGCACCCGGCGCTCCTTGGAACGCTGGATGATCACATTGATCACCACCGCCGCCAGGATCAGGGCACCCTGGATGGCTTTCTTCCAGAATTCCGAGTTGCCCGTGAGGCGCAGCATGGTCAGCGCGTTGTTGATGACGCCCATGGTCAGTGCTCCCAGCAGGACCCCCACCGCCTTGCCGCGACCGCCGGAAACCGAAACGCCGCCGATAACGCAGGAGGCGATGATATACATCTCATAGCCCATGGCCATATCCTGGGTGATCTTGGTGTCCCGGGAAGCATAAAGCAGGCCCGCCAGCCCGGCCAGCATTCCCATGATGATGTGGGCAATCAGGGTAGCCCGGGGGCTTTTGATACCGCTCATTGCGGCGGACTCCCGGTTGCTGCCAACAGCGTAAAGGTAGCGTCCCTGGCGGGAATAGGTGAGGAAGAGGAACATGACCGCAAATACGACCAGCATAAACCATATCTTGCTGTTGAGGCCCAGGAAAGCCTGACGGCTCAGGTTGATGAAGCTGTCCGGCATATCCTTGCGGTAGACGGCCTGGCCGTCAGAAACAACATGGCTGACGCCATAGAGGATGTACTGCATACCCAGGGTGGCCACAATGGGCAGCACCCTGCCGTAGGCGATGAGAAGGCCATTCAGCGCGCCGCACAGCGCCCCCACGCCCATACCAATGATTACCAGAAGAATCAGCGGCGTGCTTTCCCTCAGCGTAGCGCTTCCCATCACCCCGTCAGTCACCACCTGAATCTCCGTGATGTTCAGGTTCTGCTTCATCACGATTCCCGCGGTCATGGTGGACAGCGCCATGATGGCGGCGATGGAGATGTCAATGGAGCCCACCAACAGGACGCACAGCATTCCCAGGGCCAGGATCATCATGATGGCCGTGTCCTCAAGGATAAACAGCGCGTTGGACCCGGTTGTAAAGGCCGGGTTCCTCAGCCCCACCAGGAGAAACAGCACCGCCAGGATGATGAACAGGCCCACTTCCCGCTGCTTGAAGAGCGCTGAAAGGGCGCCGGGTTTCCTCGTTTTCTCAGGCATATTCGGCGCTTCCTTTCCGGCTTTTATCAAGGGGCATGGCAGCCTTCAACAGTTTCTCGGGCGCCATCTCCTCCCGGGTGAAAACGGCGGATATCCGCCCCTCCCGCATGACCAGGGCCCGGTCAGAGAGGTTCAATATCTCGGGCATTTCCGAGGAAACAAGCAGGATGCCGAAGCCCTTGGCCGCCAGGTCGCACATGATCTGGTAGATGGCGGCCTTGCTGCCCACATCCACACCCTTGGTAGGTTCATCCATGATGATGATGCGGGAGCCGCAGGTTAAAAGCTTTGAAATGACCACTTTCTGCTGGTTGCCGCCGGAGAGGGACTCCGCGGTGTCCTGGCCGGATCGCACCTTGATGTTGAGCATGTCGATGTACTCTTTGCCTGTTTTGGCCTCAGACCCGGGGGACAGCAGCCCACGCTTCTTGTGGCGGTCCAGCCTGGGCAGGGTGATGTTGTCCTGCACGCTCCAGGGCAGTAGCAGGCCCTGCTTCTGCCGGTCCTCAGGCAAGAGGCTCACGCCCTGCCTGAGGGCCTCATGGGGGGAGGTGATGGCTTTCTCCTCGCCCAGGATATAGATGTGCCCCTTGTCAGGCCGGGTGACGCCGCTTAGCACCTCCACCACTTCCGTGCGTCCGGCGCCCACGAGGCCTGTGAGGCCCAGGATTTCCCCGGCATGCAGGGTGAAGGATACCTCTTCAAAGAAGCCGGTGCGGGACAGCCCGTCCACTTTCAGGATGGGCTCGCCCACTGGGGCTTCCTTCTTTGGATAGAACTGATCGATGGTGCGGCCTACCATGTGCTTGACCAGCATTTCGGTGTTGGTCTCCCCGATATCCCAGGTGCCGATGTAGTGCCCGTCACGCAGCACGGTGACCCGGTCGGCCAGGCTGTAGATATCCTCCAACCGGTGGGAAATGAGGATGATGGAGGTGCCCTTTGCTCTTAGCCCCTTGGCGATACTGTACAGCTCCTCACTCTCCCGCAGCGACAGGGCGGCCGTGGGCTCGTCCATGATCAGAACCTGGGCATTCTGGGAAAGCGCCTGGGCAATTTCCACAATCTGCTGCTGGGCCACGGAGAGCGTGCCCATCTCGGCCATCGGGTCGATATCGCTTCCCAGGGAGGCGAGGAGCGCCTTGGCCATCTCCCGGGTCTTCCGCCAGCTGATGGCGGGAAGGCCGCTTAGGGTCTGTTCGTTGCCTATAAAGATGTTTTCTGCCACGCTTAAATCTGGATAGGTAGCCAGGTGCTGATGGATGGCAGCGATGCCCCGGCGGCGCGCCGCCAGCGGGTCCGTCATCTCCACTTCCTCGCCGTTTAGGCGGATAAGGCCGGCATCGGGCTGATGGATACCGGTGAACACTTTGATGAGGGTGGACTTGCCGGCGCCGTTTTCCCCGATCAGGGCGTGGATCTCCCCCCGGCGCAAGTCCAGCCTGACATCATCAAGGGCCCTGATGCCGGGAAAAATCTTGGTGATGCCCTCCATCTGAAGGACCAGCGCTTGTTTTTTCATACTCTTCCTTTAGCCCCGGCGCGCGAGGACCTTTTTCTCATAGTCGATGACTTTGCCAAGCCACTGACCATCAGCCGGCACATTCCGGGTGAGGCAGTAGTAGTTCCACACCGCGCCCAGCGGCAGGGTCCGCCGTTCCTCAAGGAGCGCCAGCCGCCGGGTAAAGTCCCCCGCGGCCTCCGCTTCCCTCAGTGCATGGGCGGGTGCCAGGAAAGCCGAGAGCAGCGCTTTTCTGGTGTTGCGCATCCCGATGGCCCAGCAGGCCAGTCGGTTGATGGAAGCGTCAAAGAAATCAAGGCCGATGGCCACACGGTCGGTGCAGCCGTTCCAGACTACCTCGTCCATGATGCGCTGGGTTTCATCATCCAGGGCCACCACATGGTCGCTGTCCCAGCGCACCGGGCGGCTGACATGCAGGAGGATTCGGTCGATAAAGGCCAGCACCGCGGTGATCTTCGCGCTGATGGCCTCCGTGGGGTGATAGTGCCCGGCATCCAGGCAAGCCATGATCTTCCGGCTCTGGGCATAGCCCAGGGAATACTCGCTGGACACCACGGTGAAACTCTCCACCCCCATGCCAAACAGCTTGCTCTCAAGGGCGCAGGGAGCCAGTTCCATCCCCGCGCGGTCGGCGAAAATCTCGTCCAGGGAGGCGGTCATCCGGTCCCGGTACGCCCTGGTGTCAACACAGGTGTCCTTGGTGCCGTCCGGCATCCAGAAGTTCACCACGCTTTTTTCTCCCAGCGCTTCGGCAAAACCTCTTGCGATCTCCCGGCAGCGCTTGCCATGCTCAATCCAGAAGCGGCGCTTCTTATCATCCGGGCTGGAGAGGGACAGGTCCCCATCCATCATAGGGTGGGAAAAATACGTGGGGTTAAAGTCCATGCCCACCCCCTGCTCCCTGGCGAAATCAAGCCAGGGGGTGAAGTCCTCCAGGGAATAGCTGTCCCGGTCCTTATTCTTATCCGTCCTGACGGCATAACTGGCGTGGAGGTTCAGCTTCTTCCTGCCCGGGAAGAGGGTGTAGGCCAGGCGGATATCCTCCATCAGCTCCCGGGGCGTGCGGGCGCGGCCGGGATAGTTGCCCGTGGCCGCGATGCCTCCGGTCAGATCGCCGGTGGAATCAAAGCCC
>JAAYJP010000226.1 GCA_012522875.1 Clostridiales bacterium
AGCTCCGGCAGCGCCAGGAAAAGCACCCGGGGATGATCCCTAAGGGCGCCTGCCACATAAGGCGCCAACAGCGTTTGGTTCAATTCATCCGCGACACGTTCGGCGGAGACGCCCAAAAGCCTTTCGCCTTCCGACATCATGGCAAAAAGGGTGCCAGCCTCAATGGCGAAGCCCAGTTTGGCTGAAAAGCGCAGCGCCCGCAGAACGCGCAGGCTGTCCTCCCGCATGCGGGTTTTGGCGTCTCCAACGGCGCGGATCAGCCTGTTATTCAGATCCTCAACGCCGCCCACGTGGTCAATCAACCCTGTCCGGGGGTGCCAGGCCAGGGCGTTGATGGTGAAATCCCGCCGCAGCACGTCCTCCCTGAGCGAGCGGGTGAACGCCACCTGGTCCGGGTGGCGGCTGTCGCTGTAGGTGCTGTCCTGCCGGAAGGTGGTGATCTGGATCTGCTGCCCGCCCTTCACCAGGGTCAGTGTCCCATGCTTCAGGCCTGTTTCCAGCAGCTTTTCTCCCAGGAACGCCGCCTTGATCTCATCGGGTATGGCCTGGGTGGTGATGTCAAAGTCAAGGGGCTCCCTGCCCAGGCAGGCGTCCCGTACACTGCCGCCCACCAGGTAGGCTTCAAAGCCGGCGGCGTTCAAACGCTCCAGCGCGTAAGCCGCCGGAGGCGGAAGGGCTAAAAGTGGCTTGACATCGTGCATATTGCCTGCATTGTATGAAGCCCCGGCTTGCTTGTCAAGAAATGGCCGGCATGGTACAATCCGGTCAATGAACACCCCTGAAACAACCTTTGGGGCCCTGGAAAAAGCCAGGGCGCTGCTGTCAAACCCAACACCGCTGCACCAGGACTGCGGGCATCTTTGCGGCGCTTCCTGCTGCCGGGGGGAAGGGGCGGAGAACCGGGGCGGCATGCTGCTGTATCCTGGCGAGGAAACACTCTATGTTCCTTTGCCGGAAGGCTTTGCCATCACCCGGGATACAAGCGTCATGCCGGAGGGCCGGCTGCTGACCTGCCGGGGCTCTTGCTTCAGGGGGGACCGGCCCCTGGCCTGCCGGCTGTTTCCGCTGGCTGTTTTCCTGGAAGAGGGCGGGGAACCAACGCTTGCCCTTGACCCGAGGGCCTGGCCTGTCTGCCCCCTGATGCCTTCAGGAATGGACGGTTTATCGCCGGAATTTGTGGGTGCCGCGGCTGAGGCGGCGCAGGTGCTGGCAGGAGCGCCCGGGACGCGGGAATTTCTGATTCGGCAGACGGCGCACATCAGGTGGCTTCACAGGCCCCTGTGGGAAAGTGGGGCGGTTTCATGATCTGGCAGCGGGCAGAATGCCTCCGGGAGATCAATGACCAGAGCGGGCCGGGCGGTAGCCTCATCTTTGGGGACGCGCTGAATATGAACCTGGATGCGTATACAGGCCAGGCCCAGTGCATCTATCTGGATCCCCCGGGCATGAGCGGAAGCAGTTTCTCCTGCCGCCTGAGGGTGGGGGACCAGGGCTGGCAGACTGGCAAGCGCTATGTTGATTTGCCCGCTTATATGGATTTTTCTGCCGTCTCAGGGAAAGAGTATGACGCATTCCTTGAGAAACTCCTGCGCCGGGCACATGGCCTGATGACGGAGTCCGGCTCCGTCTTTCTGCACACGGATCAGTTCACTGCGGCCCGCGCCCGGAACCTGTTGGACGGGGTCTTTGGGCAGGAAAATTTCCGGAACGAAATCATCTGGCGTTATCAGACCGGCGGGCGCAGCAAGCGTTATTTCAGCCGCAAGCATGACAGCATCCTTTTTTACGCCAAATCCCCGGCCCACTTTTTTGACATTACCCGGGTGCCTTCCCAGAAGAAGTCGGACCGCGCCAACCACATGAAGCGCCGTGTGGATGAGAAGGGGCGCAGTTACCGCAGCCTCACCACCGGCGGCAAGACCTACATCTACTATGACGATGAGCCGGCCTACCCGGATGATGTCTGGGAGGATGTAAGCTCCATGCAGCAAAAGGACCCACAGCGCACCGGTTACCCCGCGCAGAAGCCCCAGGCCCTTCTGGAGCGGATGATCCTGTCCACCACCGATCCCGGTGACCTGGTGGCCGACCTTACCTGCGGCTCAGGCACCGCCCTTATCACAGCCGCCGCCCATGGGCGCCGTTTCCTTGGGCTGGACAACAGCGCCATTGCCATGTCCGTCTGCCGCAAAAGGCTCGCCCCCTATTCCCATGCCTGTGAAGCTTCCTTCCATGACAGCGACGCGCTGGTTGATGCCAGCGCCCTGGCGGGGATCGGCTACTACACCGTATCCCTCCACGCCCATACGCTGCCCGCCAACCCCCTGGAACCCTACTCCCGCTATCCGGCGGGGCTTGATGTGGCTGGCCTGGACGGGGTGGACCAATGGTATGCGGGGCTGTTGAACAACGGCGTTTTCACCGCCTATAACGGCTCGATACGGCAAAAACAGACACCGGAGCTGGCCCGGGCGCTGGAGGTTCCTCTGCTTCGGGGCACGGTGGCTATCCTGATTGTGGATGTGCTGGGCCGCCG
>JAAYJP010000227.1 GCA_012522875.1 Clostridiales bacterium
CCTTCTGGCGGCGCTTGTCCTGAGCGCGCCGGCCATTGGCTTTGCGGAGCCCGCGCACAAGGAGCATGTGGAGGCACCGGGCGTCAGGCACCTGGTTGTTGAAGACCAAAACGCGCCGATCGACCTGTTGCCCTCCAAGGACGAAAACACCCGGATCGAATACAAGGAAACCCGTTTTATCCGTTATGAGATCGCCCGGGAGGGGGATACGCTGCGCGTCATCATGCACGACAGCCGCAAGTGGTACAATTTCATCGGCTTCCAGGACAGCGGCCGCCGGCTTTTGGTCTTTGTGCCGGAAAGCCTGACGGACGCCAGCCTTGGCACATCAAACGCCAGCATCACCGTGGAAGCCTCCCGGGGTTTTGCTTCGCTTGACCTGAAGTCCAGCAATGGGAAACTGTCGCTCACCGGGGCGACGCTCTCAGGCCCCAGCCGGTTTGAAACATCCAACAGCGGCATCACCCTCAAGGACGCCGTATTCCAGGGGCATTTAACGCTTGAAACCAGCAATGGGGAGCTTTCCCTTGAGGATGTGCGGCTCAATACCGCGGATATTCGCACCAGCAACAGCAGGATCAGCCTGAAAGATGTGGACGCCGAGGGCTCGCTGGACGCCGCCACCACCAACGGCGGCATCTACCCAAGCCGGCTTTCCACCCGGGCGGGCCGCCTCACCCTCAGCGCCTCAAACGGCCCTGTGGAGGGCATCATCAATGCGCCCCGGAACCTCTTTGCCATTACATCAACAACCAGCAACGCCGACAATAACCTGCCCACCTCCTGGCCGGGCGGCCCCGCCGGGCTGGATGTGAGCACCTCAAACGGGCGGATCAATATTGAATTTGTAGATTAATTGCCAGGATTTCAGCGCGCGAAGCCCAGGTTGAAGAGCCGTTTCATATCATCCCAGGCCATGTTGCGGGTGCGGCAGTCCATGACCACGGCAATCAGCTGGCGCTGCCCCTGGGCGGCCGCGCCTACGTAGCAGAACCCTGCCGCCCGGGTGTAGCCGGATTTGATGCCGTAGGCAGCGGGATAGTAATGCGGTGAGTCCGGCTGGAGCAGTTCGCTGTTGTCCCGGATCACAAGGGGCTCCCGGCGGGAGGTCTCAGGCAGGGTGTATTCCAGGCTGGCGCTGATGGAAAGAAAATCGTTGTTATGAAGGCCATAGCGGGCAAGCGTTGCCAGGTCCCGGGCGGTGGACACATGCTGGGCGCTGTGGTAGCCATGGGGGTTTTCAAAGTGTGTGCCGGCCAGGCCCAGCTGCCAGGCCTTGCGGTTCATTTCCTCCACAAACCGGGAGACTGAGCCCAGGGTGAGGACCGCAACGGCGTTGGCCGCGTCGTTTCCACTTCTAATCATCAGGCCGTAGAGCAGATCCCGCAGGGTCATCCTCTCCCCGGGGTAGACCGGCACCAGGGAGGAATCCTTGGGCACCTCCCCTGCCGCCTGGGGCATGGTCACCACCCGGTCCAGGCCGCCCTGCTCCAGGGCAACCAGCAGGGTCATGATTTTGGTGGTGCTGGCCGGGTACCGGCTGGTGTCCGCGTCTTTTTCAAAGAGCACCTGGCCCGTCTGGGCATCTATCAGGATGGCGCTTCTGGCGTAGAGGAAATCGGGCGCCAGGGCCAGGGGCGTGGCGTCGTCAAAAAAGGCGGGGGCGGCAATGCCAAGGCCGCTCAGGTCCCCTTCCAGGGCGTCCCGGGTGGCCTTGTCGGCAATGCCGTTGGCCGCAACGCCGGGAACGCCGTTTGCGGCCAGCACCTCCTGAAGCTGCATGAGCGCCGCCTCCGTGCGCGGGCCAAAGGCTGCGTCCGGACGGTCTTTTAAGAAATTCAGGTCATACAGCCGGGTTTGAAGCGCTGTGACCTTGTTGCCGGAGGAGCCGTTCTTCAGGTCCAGGAACTCCCGCATCACCAGGTCGTCATAGAGGAGCCCCAGGGTGACGGGCCCCGCCACCCCGTCAGCCAACAGGCTGTGCCCCTGACTAATCAGGTAGCGCTGGGCACTTCGGACGGCACCGATGGTCTGCTGGCCATAGATGCCGTCAACCTTGCCCTTTAAAAACCCCAGATCCGCCAGCCTGGCCTGAAGCCGCCGCACCTGGGGCCCCGAAGCCCCGGCTCCCAGGGTAGGGTAGGGAACAGGATCCTGCTGCGCCAGGGCGGGGGCAAGCAGCAGGCTGAGGATCACCAGGGCGCTAAGCCAGGCAGCGGCGCGTTTCATTGCAGCCTCCTCGTTTCAGGATGGGGTTCCACAGTAACATAACGGGCACCGGAGGCAAAAACCTGCCGGCCTTGTTACAAACCCAGCCGGCGTAAAGCCTCAGCTTCATCTGCCGGGAAAGGGATATGGCCGCTGCGGTTGCATTCGGCGATAAAGGCGGCCAGGCTTTTGCTTTGATAGCCCTGAAAGTCCCCGATCATGGCCAGCCTGGCCTGATAATTGCTGAATTTCTGCAGCACTTCGCCCGCGACGCCAGTGCACAGGTCAAAAAACACCTCATTGACCGCCGCCTTGTCCACCAGCATCTGGTCGCAGTGGGCGGTGTGCCAGACCTCCGCGATCAGTACCATGGCGGACTGCGCGTCATGGATGGGGAGGCCCGGACCTTTAACGTGGGCCACCGGGTGCCTTGTTCCCCGTACCATGCGCACAGTCACGCTTTCCCCGCCACGCGCAGGGCGAAATCCGCTGCGTCTGCAAGATCCTTCTGATTGGGCCTGCCCCGCCGGAAGAACAGGAAGTTCCCCGGGCAGATGAACTCCCGTTTCCCAACGGGGACGCCCTGGCCTTCAAGCGCCTGGCGCACCTGGGCCTGCCCGTCTTTCCCGCTGGCGCAGCTGGTGATCAGGACGGCGCGGGCGACGGATCCAGGCTTCAGGCGGGAGATGAAGTTCAGCAGCTTGGTGTCGCTCCGGCCCCCATAGATGCCGCCCACGATGAACAGCAGATCCGCCTGGCCATCCTCCGGCCAGTCCTTGATGTCTTTGGCCTCCAGTCCCAGGGCCCGGGCGATGGCGCCGGCGATTTTCCGGGAGTGCCCGGTTCTCGTGTGGTATACCGCCTGAATGTTCATGCCGGCTTCCTCATTCCTGGCCTGCCTGGGCGCGTTCATTCACCCACTGGGCGATGTCGTCCAGCACTTCATCCGGCATGGGTGTGCGCTGGCTGTATTCCAGGGCAATCTGGCTGAAGGGCGGCGTTTCGCCCTCAAAACGCCCAAAGAGATGGTTGAGTTCAGGATAAAGGATAAAGCTGGCGTCCGGGTGGTCCATCAGCGCCGTTTTCCAGGCTTCAAAGTCCTCCGGAAACACCTGCCGGTCTTTCCCGCCTTGAAGGATCAGGACCGGCAGCCCGTCCGCCAGGTGCAGCGCCGGGGCATCAATGCCCTCAAGATGCCGCAGGTACCAAGCGCTCATGCCAAAGACAGCGGCGCCGGGGGACAGGGCCTCTTCATCGCTTAAGAGCAGGAGTCCGCGGGCTTTTTCCGCTTCAGCCTGCACCTGCTCCAGGGCGGCGTCCAGGCTTGGGATTTGTCCCGCGGCCAGGGCTTCCTGCGCCAGCAGCATATTCTGTTCATAGGATAGTTCCCATAGTTTCCGCGGGCTGCCCGCCAGGTTGATGTAGCCGTCTGCCCCCGCCCCCAGGGTGTTGATATAGGCGGTGAGCATCCCGCCCAGGCTGTGCCCCAGCAGGAAGACCTTTTTGCCGTCCAGCTCCGGACGGGCTTTGAGCAGCCCAACGGCGGCCGCCGCGTCCAGGGCCGTTTCCTCATCCACCGTCAGCCTGGGGTAATCGGGGCTTTGGGTGATTTCCCGGCCATAGGCCAGGGTGCGCTTGTCATAGCGCAGTACGGCGATGCCCCGCCGGGCCAAACCCCAGGCCAGGTCCCTAAAGGGCGTATTGGCCAGAATGGCCTCATCCCGGTCGGAGGGGCCGGAGCCATGTACCAGCACCAGGCCCGCGGCAGCCTGGCCGGCCTCGGGCCGCGCCAGCGTGCCGTTAAGGGGATAACCCAAGCCCGCGTCCACCGTGACAGGTTCCTCCACGACGCCCTGGGGCAGCGGCTCTTCCTCCGGCGCTTCCGCAGGGACTTCGCCAGGGCTGAAGAAGAGGCCCGCCACCTGGTTTTCCCCGTCAAACACCGTACGTTGAATCAACCGGACGTTTGAAAACACAAGCGTCATTTCAAGGGCATGGTAGCCGTCCTGCAGGCTTGCCCGCCATGCCCCGGCTTCCTTGAATTCCCCGCCGGCCATAGCCAGCTGTGCCCAGAGCGCTTCCAGCTGGCCCGCCATGGCGCTTTTCATGACGCTGTCCATCATGGACAGGGCTGCCTCTTCGTTCCCGGCCTGAAGGTGTTCCAGAAGTTCAAGGGAAAGGGCATAAAGCGCTTCCGGACCCTCTCCCTGGGCCGCGCCTGCAGCCGGCGCCAGCGCCACCAAAAGGCACAGGGCCATGACCATCAGTCCACGCATGGTGTTATCCTCCAAACTCTTCATATATGCGCCCATCATAGCACGGGAATAACTGGCGAATCCACCCCCGGGACAGGGCTTGCCCGGTTTGCAATATAGGGCCGCTGGTGGTATTATATAAAAGCAAACTCGAAAATATTTCCCGCCCGGAAGCGGCCCAAAAGGAGCAGCCATGAGCTTGGAAAAACAGATTCGGCAGGGTTACGACTACGCCAGGGAGGTGTACGC
>JAAYJP010000228.1 GCA_012522875.1 Clostridiales bacterium
AAAACCCGCGCCGGGGCTATATACACCGGGGCGGGTTTCTGTTTGCCAATGCCCGGACATTTGTGGGCCTGCCCTGTTCCTGGAGCTAAATCCCGCCCATCTCCCTGTAAAAAACCAGGGCCCCTTCCGCGGGCTTCACACCGGAATTGGCGTCAGGCGCGCCCAGGGAAGCGGCAGCGGTGGCAGTGCCCAGCCGCAGGGCATCCATGAGGGACATATCCTGGTGCGCGCCATACAGTATGCCCGAGCAGAAGGCGTCCCCGGCGCCGGTGGTGCTGAGAATCCGGTCTTTGGGCAGCTTCAGGCAGGGGATGCTGACGAAGGTTCCCCCCTCGTCCAGGCCAAAGGAGCCCTCCGGCGCGTGGATCACCGCCCAGCGCGCCACGCCCAGGGCTTTTAGCGCTTCCAATGCATCGGGCACCCTGTCCAATATCAGTTTGCCGGATCCATCCCGAAGCGTGATGCCCGTGGTCTTCCCGGCCTCATATTCATTGATCACACAGAAATCTGCGTACTTGAGCGCGGGGGGCACGATGTCCTTGAACCGGTCGCTGGCTTCGCTTACCACATCAACGGAGGTGAGCATCCCCCTCTGCCTGGCCCGGGCCAGCATCCGGGCCATCCGGGTGCCATAATCAGGGTCCCCGGCATCCAATCCGTCCATCAAAAGGATGTAACCGGCATGGAAGATTTTGGCGTCAATGGCGTCCCACTTCACATCCAGACCGTCAAAAACGGCATTGGCGCCCCTGAACTGGAAGAAAGTACGCTCCCGGGTGCTTGCATCGTTCATCACCAGGGTGTAGGAGGTCTGCCCGGTGACCTGGATGTCCTCCGAATGGAGGTTGGCGTAATGGCCAAACTGCTCCAGGATGAAGCGCCCCTCCGGGTCGTCCCCCAGGCAGCCCAATATACGCACGGGCAGTTTGCCGTCCAGCCGCGCCAGGTCAATTCCCACGTTGCAGGCCAGTCCGCCCACCGTCATGGTCTTGTTGTCCAGCACTGTCACCAATTGCCCGGGGCTGGGAAATGCGGAGACCGGATAATTGATGTCCACGATCAGGTTTCCCGCCACGCAGATGCCGTTTCTTGCCATGTCGCCTCCTGAGGCCTGTGGCAGGCAAAAAGCGCTGCCGGCGGCCCTTGTTTTGATGTTCGCGGCTATCATATCATATTTCGGGCAGCCGTGCGCGGCTGTTTTCCGGTCTCAGGGGGAAGGGGGAAGCCTCTTGACCCCTCCATTTCCAGTGTGCTATGATTTGAAAAAATGAGAACAAGTGTTCTTGTTTTATCGATGCGCTGGGAGGCTGATCGGAAATGAAAACCCGCTTTGCCGAGAAGATCTATGTGGGGATTCTGTCCCTCACCCACCCCGATGGCAGCATTATCCCCCTCAAGCTGGTGTGGCCGGACGGCCGGCAGTGGAATATTGACAAGGTTTCGGATGTGCGCCCGGGCGTCGCCCGGAAAGCAGGGGGTGAGGGCGTGCGTTTCCTCTGCAGGATTTCAGGGCATGAGCGGGAACTGTGGTATTCCCACGGGCAATGGTTTGTGGAGGGGGCGGATATATGAGAATAATGGGTGGTCTTGCATTCCCGCTTTCATTGGGTGGATGGATGCGAATATATCAATACCACCAGAACGCTTGCAGTTTATCTCTTTCCTTGTTAAAATAACCTGCAAATCAATGTATTTCCCTGCAGCACCGCAGGCAGCGGCGTTCTGCTGCGGCATATCCTGGGTTTTTATATCATTATCGGCCCTTTGCTGCATTGCACAGGATGATTGAAGGCTTGGATGTTCTCTCTGCGTACCACAACGCAAGCACCCGGGCAAATGGATTTGCCCAAACGATTACCGTCAGTATCCACCTTTAACCGGCCTGTGGCATCAGGGCGGAAGCACACCAGCCAACATGGGGATATCATGACCTTTTATGATAACGGGATAAATGAAAAACCCGTTGTTACCCATAAGGATCAAGGGAACCATTGCTGAACCCAGCAGAACGCGGCAACGCGTTTTGAGAATGAACCAGGTGAGAAAGGGGCAACAAGATGGATTTTGAACAGTTTTTCAGCGGGAACCTCTGGTGGCAGGTGTTGATTGGCATCCTTGTATTCTTGCTTCTATTTATTATTATTCCGAAGGCCTATGTCAAGGTTCCCCCCAATGAAGCCCTCATCATCTCAGGACCATTCCGCCGAAAATACAGGGTCAAAGGGCAGGAAGGCCGTGAATCAATCAAGAAGTTTGGTTATCGCATCGTTCGCGGGGGCGCAACCATCGTCCTGCCCCTGATTGAACGCGTGGACCGGCTGAGCCTGGGGATCATGCAGGTGGACATCCGGACGACTCAGCCTGTGCCTTCACAGGAATATATTCCCGTCATGGTTGATGGTGTGGCAAACATCAAGATTGGCTCTGACGATGTGTCCATCGCAACTGCTGCAGAGCAGATCCTTAACTGGACGCCTGAGAACATCATCACCATTGCACAGCAGGTGCTGGAAGGCAACATGCGCGAAATTATCGGGCAGATGACCATTGCAGACCTTGTGCAGAACCGAGACAAGTTTGCCCTGGAAACAAGCCGCGCGGCCAGCCTGGACATGAGCAATATGGGGCTGGAAATCATCAACATTACCATCCAAAATTTCGAGGACAAGGATGGTGTGGTTGAAATGATGGCAACCAAGAACATCGTAGAAAAAGAACGGGACGCAAAAATCGCCGCGGCTGTTGCGGATCAGCAGGGAAACAAGGCACGCGCTGAGGCAGACACACAAATCGCCGAGCAGAACAAGGACAAGGAACTCAAGCAGGCAACATATAAAATCGAGGCGGACAGAGCTAAAGCTGATGCTGATATCGCCTACAACATTCAGCAGGAAACTGCCCGCAAGCAGTTTGAAGAAGAACATGCCGCAGCAGAAATGATCAGGCTTAAGCGGGAAACCGAACTTAAACGCCAGCAGGTGGAAATCTCACGCCAGATGCTTAATGTGGAGTACCGCGAGAAAGCTCAGGCAGAACGCGATGCGCGGATTGCCCAGGCCGAAGCAGATAAAGCAGAACGCCAGGCTATCGCTGACGCCGAATTTTACGAAGCACAAAAAGTCGCAGAGGCAACCCTGCTCAAAGGACAGGCAGAGGCCCGGGCATTGGAACTCAAAGCGGAAGCCATGAAAAAATTCGGCGAAGCCGCAATGCTGGAAATGGTCGTCAGCAAACTGCCAGAGGTGGCCCGCGCCATCGGTGAACCGCTCGCGCAGACGGAAAAAATCATTATGTTTGGAGAAGGGGCGGCAACAGGCCTCACAAGAGATATTTCCGGTTCCATGATGCAAACATTTGAAGCGCTTAAAGCCTCAGTTGGTATGGACATCCCCAAGATGCTCAAAGACGTGACCACAGGGGGGCTGGTGGGAAAACAGGCACCATCGGAAGGCGTTCAGGGATGACCCGGATGTGGCATTGTTTCTGAATACAATTTGAAAGGAACTTCTGCAAACATGATGAAAACCAACCGAAGCCTGCTGGTCCTGATTCTTCTATCCTTGATTACACTCGGCATCTACTCCTTGTTTTTTTGGTACAGGTATGCGCAGGACATGAACACGGTATGCGCCCAGGACGGCAAGCATACCCGCGGTATCTTGGCCAGAATCGTATTCTCGGTTCTTACCCTTGGTCTCTATGAGCTTTTCTGGATGTATGGCGTTGGGGAACGCATATCCTTCAATTGCCATCAAAAAGGCCTTCACTGCAACACCACCGGCGGCGGAATCCTGCTGTGGCACATTCTGGGCTCTTTCATCTTCATTGGCCCCTTTGTTGCATTGCACAAGATGATCGATGGGTTGAATGTTCTGTCCGCGGCCCACAACGCGAGCGCCCGGGTAAACGGATTTGGGCAAACGATCAACGTAAACATTAGTCGCTAACCTTTTTCCCCTTGCTTCCTTTTTCTTTCGCCAATCAGACAGAGCGTAATGAGTATGGCAGAGAAAATGACAAGAGAGGACACCAGGACATGCGGAAGCTCAGCGATAAAATGATGAATGATCAGGGTCACCATCAGTATGATCGGGGCAACTGCTATGCCGATGATAACCATTTTTCTCTTCACGCGATTTCCCCCCGGCAGGTTCTTGATAACTCCCTCTAACGAAATCAATGTTTAGTGTATTACAGATTTCAATGTGGGTGGATTTTTGAAGCAGACGATTGGATTGAATGCTGAACTGCGGACAAGGGGCTGCAGTTTGATACGTGGCACTGGGCTCGGACGGCGAGGAAACCTATGGCGTCCCTGATCCCCCGGCCAAAGCGATGACGGCGGAGCTGTCCATTGCGTTGGGCGAGGCTGTGCTGCATGCCGACGACTGCGTGGCAGAGACGATCAAGGACTTTAAGTCCGGCACTCTCCCCCTGGGCGTGGACGATATCGGCATTGAGGCCGCACGCGACCTGGCCGGCGCCATGGCGGACGACAAAGGCGTGCTCATCTCCGCCAGTGAAAAATCGGGCGCGCCTGCGGCAGGGCATCATACATTCGCAGGCGGAGAAATAAGCTGCGCGTTTCATCCAGATGCAGGTAATCTGAAATCACTAACATCATGGATGAATATGGATGCCAGAAAAATTGAAAATCGAGCAGCATGGCAATGAGACGGGCCCTGGGTCACTGCGTGTGCGTATTAGTCAGCCAGAACACGCTCTCTGTTCTCTGTTCCGATTGTATAGGAAAGGATATTCTCCTGCAGCATGTCTTCTTTTTTTGTGATTTCCCCAACAACGG
>JAAYJP010000029.1 GCA_012522875.1 Clostridiales bacterium
ATAAGGAGGATGAATGTTCACTAATTTCTTTCCCAACCTGGGCCGTGTGCTTGAGAAGTACTGGGCGCTGTTTTTGCAGGGCGCGGGATATACACTGCTTTTAAGCTTCATTACGGTGCTCTTTGGCACCATCCTGGGTTCCCTCCTGGCGCTCATGCGCCGAAGCCCCAACAAGATTGTCAGCGGCTTTGCCACAGGCTATGTGGAGGTGATCCGGGGGACGCCGCTGCTCCTTCAGCTTTACCTGTTTTATTTTATGCTGCCGGAGCTTCTGCCCATGCTCAACCTCTCCAAGTTTGCCTGTGTATCCATCGCACTGGTCATCAACTCCTCGGCCTATGTCTGCGAGGTGGTGCGCGCGGGTATCCAGGCGGTGGACTTCGGGCAGACCGAGGCAGCCCGCACCCTGGGCTTGAGCGCCCGGCAGACCATGCTGCGCATCGTGATGCCCCAGGCGGTCAAGAACATCCTGCCGGCGCTGGGCAACGAATTTGTTACGGTGATCAAGGAAACCTCCCTGGCCTCCACCTTTTTTGTGGGCGACCTGATGACCCAGTACAGCACGGTCAGGGGGAGCATGTACCTGGTGATTGAGCCCTTGATCGTGGTTGGCGCCATCTACTTTATCCTCACCTTTACTTTGAGCAAGGCAGTCAACGCCTTTGAAAGGAGGCTGAAGGTCAGTGATTGAAACAAAGAACCTCTCCAAATCATTCGGCAGCCTGGAAGTGCTGCGGGACATCACCGAAAGGATCGTGAAGGGCGAGGTCATTTCCATTATCGGGCCTTCAGGCTCCGGCAAATCCACCTTCCTGCGCTGCCTGAACCTGCTGGAGGTACCCACCTCCGGGTCCGTGTTTTTTCACGGGGTAGACCTGACGAAGAAGGGCGTGGATGTTGACCGCCACCGCCAGAAAATGGGTATGGTGTTCCAGCACTTCAATGTTTTCCCGCATCTGACGGTGCTGGAGAACATCACCCTGGCCCCGGTACTGCTCAAAAAACGCACAAAAGCGGACGCAGAGGCCTATGCCCGGAAGCTCCTGGCCCGGGTGGGCCTGTCCGACAAGGCCCAGGAACATCCCCGCCGCCTCTCCGGCGGGCAGAAACAGCGCCTGGCCATCGTCAGGGCGCTGGCCATGGACCCGGAGGTGATGCTCTTTGACGAGCCTACCAGCGCGCTGGACCCGGAAATGGTGGGGGAGGTGCTGGCCGTCATCCAGGATCTGGTGAAAAACGGCATGACCACCCTCATTGTTACCCATGAGATGGGCTTTGCCCGGGAGGTTTCCAGCAGGGTACTGTTCATGGACGAGGGGCGCATTGCCGAGCAGGGACCGCCGGAAGCCATTTTCAACCATCCCCAAAACCCCAGGACCAGGGAGTTCCTGGGGAAGGTACTGCGCTGAGGCCGGTTATTCCACGGTCACGGATTTGGCCAGGTTGCGCGGCTTGTCCACATCGTTGCCGTTCAGGGCGGCCACATAGTAAGCGAAGAGCTGCAGGGGCATCACCGCCAGGATGGGTTCCAGCTCATCACACAGTGCCGGGATGCCCATGAAATGGTCGCTGACAGCAGCGATTTCCTCATCCCCTTCGGCTGCGATGGACAATACCACAGCACCCCGGGCGCGCACCTCCTGGATATTGCTGAGCATCTTGTCCCGAAGCTTCCTCTGGGTGGCCAGTGCGATGACCAGGGTGCCCGGCTGGACAAGGGAAATGGTGCCATGCTTCAGTTCCCCGGCCGGCTGTGCCTCCGAGTGGATATAGGAGATTTCCTTAAGCTTCAGTGACCCCTCCAGCGACAGGCTGTAGTCAATGCCCCGGCCGATGAAGTAGACATCGCCGTGGTTGAAATAAAGCGAGGCCAAATACTGTATCCGGCTGTGATCATCAAGAACCCGGTGCGCCACCTCCGGAAGCTTCAGAAGCGCGTCGGCCAGCGCCGGGAGGCGTGAAACATAAACGCTGCCGCGCTCCTGGGCGATGTAGCCCGCCAGGAGTACCAGCGCCGCTACCTGGGCGGTGAAAGCCTTGGTGGTGGCCACGGCAATCTCGGGCCCTGCCCAGGTGTACAGTACATGGTCGGCCTCCCGGGCAATGGTGGAGCCCACAACATTGACGACCGCCAGGGTTTTCACGCCCTGGCGCTTGGCTTCCCTGAGGGCGGCAATGGTGTCTGCCGTTTCCCCGGATTGGCTCACCAGCACCACCAGCTGGTCAGGCGCAAGGATCGGGTCGCTGTACCGGAATTCGGAGGCGATTTCCACCGTCACAGGGATCCGCACACTCATCTCCAGCAGGTTTTTGCCCAGGCGGCTCGCGTGGTAAGCGGAGCCGCATGCCACGATATGGATGGCGCTTAGCCCTTTCAGCCAGTCATTCCCAAGCTCCAGTTCACTCAGGTCGATCCTTCCGCCTTTGATCCTGGGCCGGAGGGTTTCCTGAAGCGCCCGGGGCTGCTCCATGATCTCCTTCATCATGAAGTGTTCAAAACCACCCTTTTCCGCTGCGGAAACATCCCAGTCCACGTGGAAGATATCCTTACGCGAAG
>JAAYJP010000030.1 GCA_012522875.1 Clostridiales bacterium
GCGCCGGCTGCTGCGCCGGGAAGGAAGGCTATCTGATTGCCCTGATCACGTCGATCACCCGGCCGTCCCGGTACTCCACCTCGCCCACCACTTTGCCTTTTGGCTCAATGGGGGTGGGGATACCGGTATAGCCTTCGGCTATCTCCTTGATCTTGCCGATGGGAAAAACGGGGAGCCCGGCGCGCTTCAGGCGGTCCTCCAGTTCAGGCCGCCTGGGGTTGACGGCGATGCCCCGCTGGGTGATGAGCGCATCCACCGTATCTCCCGGGGTCGAGACGCAGCGGACCTTGTCCACGATGATGGGCAGGCGCGCCCGGAAGAGGGGGGCCGCCACCAATGCCAGCTTAGCCCCCGCGGCAGCATCCGCATGGCCTCCGGAACCGCCGGCGATGACCCCGTTTGAATCCACATGGACATTCACGTTGAAATCTGTATCGATTTCAAGCGCGCCCAGCACCACCGCATCCAGGGCGTCCACGGCGGCCGACTTGGCCAGGGGGCTGGCGTAGCGGGCGGCGGATATCTCCTGGTGTCGGGGGTTATCCCGGATGGATTCCACGGCCTTCAGGTCAAAGCACTGCACATCAAGCAGCGTGTCAAAATAGCCTTCCGCCAGCATCTCCACCAGATATCCGGTGATGCCTCCCAGGCCAAAACTGCCCTTCACATTCAGGCGGCGCATGATGGGCTTCAGGAACTGTGTGACCGCCAGCGAGGCCCCGCCCGCCCCGGTCTGGAAGGAGAAACCGTCTTTCAACAGCGCGCTGTGTTCAATCGCCTGGGCTGCCAGGCGCGCAATGGCCAGCGCCACCGGGTCCCGGGTCATGCGGGTGGTGCCGGACACGATGCCCTGGGGGTCGCCGATGGAGGGCAGCCGCACCACAAAATCCACCTGCTCCTCTGAAATGGAGGCGGGGAAGAGGGGATAGGGCAGCAGATGGTCGGTGAGCGCCACCACTTTTCCCGCATACCGGGCGTCCGTCATCGCGTAGCCCAGGGAACCGCAGGCGGCGGGGCCCTTGATGCCCGAGAGATTGCCGCAGGGATCGGCCGCCGGCGCTGCGATAAAGGCCACATCCACCCTGGCTGTGCCCCGGGCCATGGCGGCAGGGCGGCCTCCGTGGGTGCGGAAACGTACAGGCTCAGCCAGAAAGCCCTCCGATACAGCACGGGCCAGGGGGCCTGCCATATACCCCGTGCCGATCGAGGTGACTACGCCGTGATTGATATGTTCGATCAGGGGGGCGTGGGCTGCAAAGAGGGAACTGGCCTCAAGCCTGAGCCCCTTGATGCCCAGCCCCGCGATTTCTGCCATCACCTGGTTCAAGGCCTGGTCGCCGTCCCGCAAATGGTGGTGAAAGGAGACAGTCATCCCGTCTGAAAGCCCACAGGCGATAATCGCTTCCCTCAGGGTGCCAGCCAGCTTATTCATCTTCTCCCTCCAGGCCAGGCTGAAGGGCCGCGGCCAGCACCCTTTGGGCGCGTTCCACGATGGGCTTGTCCACCATCTTTCCATGAAGTGAAACCACGCCCAGCCCAGCCTCCTCCCCTTTTTGGATGGCGGCCATCACCTCCCGGGCGTATCTGATCTCCGCTTCGGTGGGGCTGAAGGCCTGGTTGATGGCTTCCACATGGCGGGGGGAAATGGCCGCCTTGCCGTCAAAGCCCAGGCTTCTGGCGAAAAGGGCATCGGCCTCAAGGCCAGC
>JAAYJP010000229.1 GCA_012522875.1 Clostridiales bacterium
CGGCGTGGCAAAACCATTGAAGCCACCGAAAAGGGGGAAAAGCTGATCGCCGTGGTACCGGAGGAAATCGCCTCGCCGGAGATGACCGGGCGCTGGGAGCAGGCGCTGGAGGAAATCGCTGCCAAAAAGCGGGAGCCGGAGCGTTTCATGGCGGGCATTCAAAGGCTTGCTGCTTTTTTGGTGGAAACTGCCAAAAAAGAAACAAAGCCCGTTCAGTTTGAGCGGGAGCAGCGCGGTAAGGGGGGCAGGGTTCATAAGGCACTCGCCATTAAGGTTTTGGAAGGTGTACAGTGTCCCCTGTGCGGAAAAGCGGTACAGGAGAACAGCAAGGCGTTTGGCTGCGTCAACTGGAAAGCTGGCTGCCGCTTTACCCTCTGGAAAAACGCGCTGATAAGAGTAAAGGGTCCAGTACTTAACGAGCGCTTGGTCAAGGCGCTTCTGATAGAGGGCCGCGTTTCAGGCACTACCGGGACCATAATCCTGGGGGAGGGCATGTTGCGCTATTACCCCACCGGGGCGGAGCGTCCAGCTGTCAATATTTCCCTCAGCTATGAGGCAAAAAAGCAAGCGGATTCGCCGAAGAAGACGATTCCGGCGAGGAAAAGGAAAACGTGAGTGTCCCGAACCTGGCGCTTTACGCCGCCTTGACAATGTCCGGAACGCTCTGCTAAGATATCCCGGATGTTTGGTGGGAAAACACGCTTAACGTTCGGCGGTGTCCAGGAAAAGGAGGCGGCATGGACTATCTCCTGAAAGGGATTATGGATCACACCGGCGGGGAGGTGGTTTCAAAGGATATTGGCTTAAGCCCGCAGGGATTGGTTCTGGATCCAGCCCTGGGGCCAAAAGGGCCATATATCACGATTGAGGGGAAAGACCTCCATTTGTTTCCGGGTTTCATGGATGTCCACGTGCATCTGAGGGAGCCCGGTTTTTCTTATAAGGAAACCATCGCATCAGGTACCCGGGCTGCGGCTCGGGGAGGGTTTGGCTATGTGTGCGCCATGCCCAATGTACGCCCGGTGCCTGACAGTTTGGAGAACCTAAAACTGCAACTCTCTCTGATTGAGAAGTCGGCGAAAATACCGGTACTGCCCTTTGGGGCCATCACCATGGGGCAGGAGGGCGCGGTGCTTTCGGATATGGCGGACATGGCGGAGCATGTGGCAGGGTTTTCGGACGATGGCCGGGGTATTCAGAATGAGTTTGTGATGCGAAAAGCTATGAACATGGCCAAAAAACTGGACAAAATCATTGCTGCCCACTGCGAGGATGAATCGATGCTGGATGGCGGATATATCCATCAGGGCGATTATGCAAGAAAACATGGCCACGCAGGCATCTCATCTGAGAGTGAGTGGCGGCAGTTGGACCGCGATCTGGCCCTGGCTGAGCAAACCGGATGTAAGTACCATGTGTGCCATGTTTCGGCCAAGGAGAGTGTGTCCCTGATCCGACGGGCCAAGGCCCGGGGAGTGGATGTGAGTTGTGAGACGGCACCCCACTATCTTTTGCTCGATGACAGCCAGCTTATTGAGGGAGGCCGTTTCAAAATGAACCCGCCTTTGCGGGGCAGGGAAGACCGTGAGGCCCTGCTTGAGGGGCTGATGGACGGCACCATCGACATGATCGCCACTGACCATGCTCCCCACAGTGCTGAAGAGAAGTCCCGGGGGCTTGCCCTCAGCCTATTTGGTGTCGTGGGCTTGGAAACGGCCTTTATTGCCTTGTATACAGGGCTGGTGAGGCCTGGCCTTATGAGCCTGAGGACGCTGGTCGACCTGATGTCGCATCAGCCCAAGCAGCGTTTTGGAATTCCCCCACAGGCGGACTGCACCTTGTTTGACCTGGGGGCCAGGAGTACGGTAGACCCTGGGATGTTTTTATCCAAGGGGCGCAGCACCCCCTTTGAAGGGAGGGTGGTGTATGGCCGCTGCCTTTATTCGTCAAGCGGTGCAAAAACCACCTGGATGGACCAGGCTTATTTCAATCAGGAGGGTCTTGCTTGAAGCAGTGTGTGTATCTGATTGAGGAGAACGAGCAAATCGCTCAAAACACCTACCGCATCGTATTCTCGGGGGACACCTCCGCATTTACCGCCCCAGGGCAGTTTTTGAACCTGGAGGTGAGCGGGCTCTACCTGCGCCGGCCCTTCTCCGTGTGCGAATGGGAGAAGGGCCATGTTTCCATCGTGTACAAAGTGGTGGGTGCCGGCACCCAGAAAATGTCCACCTTTAAAAGGGGGCGCGAGGTGGATGTCCTGACTGGGCTGGGGAAAGGATTTGACACAGAAAACAGCGGTCCGCGTCCTTTGCTGATTGGCGGGGGAGCAGGTGTGCCGCCCCTGATGATGCTCTGCAAAATGCTGTTGGCGCAGAAGAAACAGCCCACCGTTGCCGTGGGATTTGGAAGCGCCGGGGAAGCGTTCTTTCAGGATGCCTTTCGAAATCTTGGGGTGCCTGTGAGCATTGCCACCATGGATGGCTCCCTGGGGGCCAAGGGCATGGTGCTTGATGCCTGCAGGATGGATGCTTGCACATATTTCTACGCCTGCGGTCCCATCGCGATGCTAAAGGCCGTTTGTGCCGCCTCCTGCAGCGATGGGCAGGTAAGCCTGGAGGAGCGAATGGGCTGCGGCTTTGGCGCTTGCATGGGCTGCACCGTCATTACCCAGAGGGGTCCAAAACGTGTGTGCACGGAAGGCCCGGTATTTGACAAGGGGGAGCTGGTTTGGTAAACATGGCCGTCATACTCTGCGGCATTGCGATGCCAAACCCTGTCATTGCGGCCAGCGGCACCTTTGGATTTGGGGAGGATTTCGCCAGGCTGTATGATATCAACTGCCTGGGCAGTTTCTCCATGAAGGGTACCACCCTGAGCGCACGGGAAGGCAACCCCACGCCCCGCATTGCCGAATGTGCCTCCGGGATGCTCAATGCCGTTGGGCTGCAGAATCCGGGGATTGACAAGGTGATCTCAGAAGAATTGCCCAAAATTGGAGAATTTTATCATCGGCCGGTGATGGCCAATGTCAGCGGGTTCTCGGTGGATGAGTATGCGGAAATCTGCCGGAGGCTTGATGGTCAGGCTCAGGTTGGATGGATTGAGCTCAACATTTCCTGCCCCAATGTGCATGGCGGTGGCCTGGCTTTTGGCACATCCCCGCATTCAGCGGCCCAGGTGACCCGTGCTGCGCGGCGGGCAACGGTAAAACCGCTGATTGTTAAACTCTCACCCAATGTGACCGACATCGTTGAGGTGGCCCGGGCCTGCGAGGCCGAAGGAGCGGATGGGCTGAGCCTGATCAATACCCTTCTGGGCATGCGCCTTGATCTGAAAACCCGGCGGCCAGTACTCAGGAATATCACTGGCGGCCTCTCCGGCCCCGCGGTCTTTCCGGTGGCGCTGCGCATGATATATCAGGTGTATCAAGGAGTGCGTGTGCCGTTGGTGGGAATTGGTGGGATTTCCAGCGCGAAAGATGTGCTTGAAATGATGCTGGCGGGAGCCACGGCCGTGCAGGTGGGCAGCGCCAATCTGGTTAATCCCTATGCCTGTCGGGATATTATCAAGGCGTTGCCTGATGCAATGGCGGATTATGGTATCAAAAACCTGAACGACTTAATTGGAGGTGCGCACTGATGGCAAGGGATGTGATCGTTGCCCTGGACTTTCCGGGCCGTTCTGAAGCCCTGGGCTTCCTTGACAGGTTCAAAGCAGATAAACCCTTTGTGAAAATTGGTATGGAGCTTTTTTATCGGGAAGGGCAGGATATGGTAAGGGAGATTGCCATGCGCGGGCATCGCATTTTTCTGGACCTCAAACTCCATGATATCCCCAATACTGTGGCAGGGGCGATCAGATCACTGGGACAGCTGGACGTGGACATGATCAATCTGCACGCTGGGGGCGGTGTTCAGATGATGCGGGGAGCGTCCGAGGCGTTGTCTGCCCTTGGCTCCAGAAAACCACTGCTTATTGCGGTAACAGTGCTTACTTCCCTTGATGAAGCAGCGCTAAGAAGGGAACTGCTGGTCTCGCAGCCATTGAAACAAACTGTCCTGCGCTATGCTCAAAACGCGAAAGAGGCGGGTCTTGATGGCGTGGTCTGCTCACCGCTGGAAGCCAAAGGGGTACATGAGGCATTTGGCCAGGACTTCATCACTGTAACACCCGGCATTCGATTCGCTGATGCACATAAAGGGGATCAGCAGCGTGTGACGACACCCAGGGAGGCGCGCGCTTTGGGAACAGACTATATCGTGGTGGGGCGTCCCATCACCCGGGCACAGGACCCGGTGGAAGTGTATAGGAGGTGTTTGAGTGACTTCGTCAACCCATGAGATCATCGCCGGCGGGCTTCTTGACATTGGCGCAGTTTTTCTGCGCCCGGACCGGCCTTTCATCTGGGCCAGCGGTATCAAAAGCCCCATCTACTGCGACAACCGGCTGACGCTTTCCGACCCGGAGCTGCGTACACAGATCGAGTCAGCCATTGCTGGCACTATCAGGGAGAAGTATCCTGAAGCGGATGCAATCATGGGTACCAGCACTGCCGGCATTCCCCATGCCGCCATCGCGGCACACCTGCTTGGGCTGCCCATGGGCTATGTGCGTGCGGGCTCAAAAGATCATGGCCGAAGGAACCGAATAGAGGGAAGGCTGGAGCCGGGCTGGCAGGTGGTGGTGGTAGAGGATCTGATTTCAACCGGCGGCAGCGTCATCGATGTAGTGGAGGCGTTGCGTGATGCAGGGGCTTATGTGCTGGGTGTAGTCAGCATTTTTACCTATGGTATGAGGGAAAGCCAAAAGAGCCTTGGGGCTTCAGGGATCGAGAACACCAGCCTGACTGATTTCGATACGGTGGTGAATATGGCGGCCCGGATGGGACGTATCCGGCATGAAGACATCGCGAGGCTTATGGCCTTTCGTGATAATCCAGGGGATGAAAGGTGGATATTATAAAAACCTATGAGGCACATTTTGAGTATGGCGGACCTCTCTGTGGCCGAAATCGACGACTTGATCGTCACATCGCAGGATATCATCAGGAGCCCGGAGAAATACCGGGATATCTGCCGGTACAAAAAGCTGGCTACCCTTTTCTTTGAACCATCCACCAGGACCCGGCTCAGTTTTGAGGCTGCCATGTATGAGCTGGGCGGCCAGGTGCTTGGCTTCTCAGAAGCCTCCTCAAGTTCCGCAGCAAAGGGGGAGAGCGTGGCGGATACCATCCGTACAGTATGCTGTTACGCGGACATCATCGCCATGCGCCATCCCAAGGAAGGGGCGCCCACGGTGGCAGCCACCCATGCAAGCGTACCAATCATTAATGGCGGTGACGGCGGGCATAACCATCCCACACAGACGCTGGCCGACCTGCTGACCATCAAGCTGGAAAAAGGCCATTTTGAGGGACTCACCGTGGGGCTGTGCGGTGATCTGAAATTCGGCCGCACGGTGCATTCCCTGGTACACGCCATGTGCCGATATCCGGGCGTCCGCTTTGTGCTCATATCGCCTGAAGAACTGAAGGTGCCCAGTTATGTCAAGCTCCCCCTGAAAGAAGGCGGCGTCCCCTATGATCAGACAACGGACCTTGTAAGTGTGTTGCCAGAACTTGATGTCCTCTACATGACCCGGGTGCAGCGGGAACGCTTCTTTAATGAGGATGACTATGTGCGGCTGAAGGACAGCTACATCCTCACCTCGGAAAAACTGACCTGTGCAAAGCCCGACCTTTCTATTATGCACCCGCTGCCCCGGGTCAATGAGATTTCCACCGAAATTGACCCGGACCCAAGAGCTTGTTATTTCCGTCAGGCGCTCAATGGGAAGTACATCCGCATGGCGCTTATCCTGAAACTTCTGGAGGAATCAGCATGAATATAGACGCCATAAAAAACGGGTTAGTCATCGATCACATCAAGGCAGGCCAGGGGATGAAAGTCTATGACTTCCTGGATTTGGGAAAGCTTGACTGCTCTGTTGCCATCATCCAAAACGCCACCAGCAGCAAGATGGGGATAAAGGACATCATCAAGATCGACTCAGCGCTGGATGTGGATCTGAACGCACTGGGGTATATTGACCCAAACATCACCATCAATGTGATTCAGGACAGTGTCCGGGTGAAGAAATACCATCCAGAGCTTCCGGAGACCATTACCAACATCATCCGGTGTAGAAACCCCCGGTGCATCACCAGCACAGAGCAGCAACTGCCCCATGTTTTC
>JAAYJP010000031.1 GCA_012522875.1 Clostridiales bacterium
CCCCGCAGCGGCTTTAGCCCTGATGCCACCTATCCTGTCATCAACATCGAAAAGGGCGGCTGCCACTTCCGGCTCGCTGGCCCTCTATCCCGTGAAGGGCTAAAAATACTCTCATTTTCAGTGGGAGAGCGCTTTAACGTTATTCCTGGTTCGGCCACGGCAATTGTAGCGGGGAATGAAAGCACGGTCGCCAAGGTGGCGGACATCAGCCGCCAGTACGGCTGGCCGGTTACGGCAAGCATGGAAGGGAATGCGGTACGCCTAACAGCCACAGGCATCAACGGCCATGCCGCGCATCCATCCATTGCCCGTAACGCCATAGGCCAGATGCTCATTACCCTCCGGGACCTTGGCGCTGAGGGTGCCATCAAAGAACTGGCTGACAAAATCGGCACCCAGTACCTTGGTGAAGGTTTGGGCATCAAGGTTGAAGATGCCATCAGCGGTGAGCTTACCTGCAACTTGGGTATCATCCGGGTGGAAGACGGCCGCGTCTCCTGCACCCTTGACATCCGGACGCCGCTATTGGTTGACGGCAGCCGCCTTCGCAAGATCATCCAGGATCACCTGGAGGGCGTTGAGGTGGAGGAGTTGTCCCTAAGGACACCTCACTACGTTCCCTTATCCAGCGAACTGGTACAGGGGCTTCTGTCCGCCTACCATGAGGTGACCGGGCTTGAAAAAAGGGCTATCGCCATCGGCGGAGGTACCTATGCCCGAAGCCTTAAGGAAGGCGTGGCTTTTGGCGCCACATTCCCGGATGACCCGGATGTAGCACACCAGGCGGATGAGTATGTGAACCTGGACAGCCTCATGCGCAGCATGGAAATATTCGCCAGCGCCATCATCCGGCTGGCCGGAAAAGAGGATTAGGAATGCCTGAACAGGAAATCACCTGCATCAGTTGCCCTGTGGGCTGCAGAATGCAGGTAACAGTGGAAAAAGGTGAAGTAAGTCAGGTGACAGGCAATGCCTGCAAGCGGGGAGAGGTTTATGCCCGGCAGGAGAGCCTGCGCCCGGAGCGTATGGTAACAGCGGTCGCGCCTGTTAAGGGAAGCTCTGTGCCAGTCAGCTTGAAAACCGAGCGCCCAATTCCCAAGGACAAAATAGCGGAATGTATGCGGGACATCCTGAAGCTCAATCTGCGCCTGCCAATTCTCATGGGAGATGTCCTTCTGGAGGATGTAGCCGGCACCGGCATTAATGTAGTGGCCACCCGCTCACTGGTTTAGCCCAGTCCCGCAATCAGCTGCTCCAGGCTTCCTTTGGCGTCGCCCAGCATCAGGCAGATGTTGGGCGCGCCGTCATAGAGGGGGTTATGTACGCCGGCATAGCCTGGCTTCGTGTCAAAATTCAGGATCATCAGCCTTTTAGCGTGCTCCGCCGACAACACGGGCATACCGTATATGGGCGTGCCTTCCGCTGTGTTGGCAGCGGGGTTGACCACATCATTGGCGCCGATGACAAGAGCCAGATCAGTATGCGCAAAGTCGGGATTGATAGCTTCCATTTCGAAGAGCTTGTCATAGGGCACATCCACCTCTGCCAAAAGGACATTCATATGCCCTGGCATACGGCCGGCTACCGGATGGATTGCAAAGCGTACGCCTGTCCCCTTTGCTTCCAGCAAATCAGCCAGAGTTTTCACCTGTTCCTGAGCTTGGGATAGGGCCATGCCATATCCAGGGATGATGATGACGCTTTGGGCTTCCTTAAGCCATACAATGGGATCCACAGATTCCTTGGCTTCAGTTTCACCTACGATCTCAGCTGGCTCGGTTTGCAGGGCTTGCTCCTTTTTTTCTCCAGTGGCCGCCTTTCCAAATAGAACAGCGCTCAAACTGCGGTTCATCGATCGGCACATGATCCGCGTCAGCAAAAGCCCGGATGCGCCCACAATACCGCCCACCGAAACGAGGAGGAAATCCCCCAGGGCCATACCGGCTATGCCGGCTGCCACACCGGAGGTGGAATTCAGCAAACTGATGGTGATGGGCATGTCCGCTCCACCCACACGGATGGCAAAGAAATAGCCAAACAGGAGGCCAAGGATGCTCAGCAGCAGGCATGCCAGGCCGCTGATATCCGGAAAAATCGGCAAAAGAGTGATTAAAATCAGGATTCCCAAGGCAATCAACACTGTCATTGTCTGGTGTCCAGGGTATACCCTCGGCCTCTGGGGCAATGTCCCCTGAAGCTTTCCCGCCGCTACCATAGAACCGGAGAAGGTAAGCGCTCCAACGGCCAGCGCCAGCCCGGAGGTGATAAGCCCGAAGCCGGACTGCGGTTCGACCGAATTAAGGGTGATGATAGCAGCCAGCGCCGACGCCAGCCCGCCCAGACCGTTAAGAAGCCCCACCATCTGGGGCATCTGAATCATTCTGACACGAACGGTGATTGTTATGCTGACCAGGATGCCGATTGTTATTCCCGCGATGATATGAACCAGCGCTCCAGATACATCAGTGCGCAAAAACACATAGATAATTGCCAGCAACATGCATAGGGCGCTGAGGCGGTTTCCATTTACTGCGGTTTTGACATTGCTCATCAGCCTAATGCCGGACAGCACACCCAGGCACAATATCAGCGGTATCCCAATGTCAAGGATCATTTCAACCAGGCCCATAGACGCCTCCGGTGAGTTTGTCATGAGCCTTCCCCCTCCGCCTCTTTACCGCTCTTAAACATGCGCAGCATCCGTTCAGTGACGCCAAAACCCGCCACCACATTGATCACAGCCGCAATAATCCCCATCATCCCCACCAGCCGGGCCAGATTGCTCTGGGAAAAAGCGGTCACGGCGATCATCCCAAGTATGGTGATGCCGGAGAGAGCGTTCATTCCACTCATCAGCGGCGTGTGCAGCAGGCTGGGCACAGCATTGATCAGCTTATAGCCCAGTGCGGCCGATGCCAGGAAAACCACCACCAGAATGATTTCCAGAGCGCTCACAGGCCCATCGCCTCCCGTGCACCCTGGTGGACAATTTGGCCGCCTTGGGTGGTCAGGATGCCTTGTATGATCTCATCCCTGTCATCCAGGTGGAATCTTCCGTCCTTCAGGAGATAATGCACCAGGTTATATACATTCATGGCAAACATGGTGGTGGCGCTCTCAGGCAGAAGCCCGGGAATATTCTTGATACCCACCAGGTGGACATTGTGGAGGGTCCTTATCTCTCCCGGCGGGGTAAGGGCGCAGTTGCCCCCCTGGTCAATGGAAATGTCCACGATAACAGCCCCTGGCTTCATGGACTTCACCATGTCTTCAGTTATCAGGACCGGCGCTTGTTTTCCGGGAATCAGCGCGGAGAGGAACACCAAATCCATCTCCGGAAGCCTTTCAGCCAGGGCAGCCCGCTCCTGCGCCATATGCTCAGGAATCAACGACTTGGCATAGCCTCCCTCCCCCGCTCCTGCTTCATCCGGCACACCCAGCTCTACCACCTGTGCCCCCAGGCTTTGGGCTTGCTCCCTGGCAGCGGGACGGATATCCGCAGCAAACACTTTGGCGCCCAGGCGTTTGCCAGTGGCCAAAGCCTGAAGCCCCCCAACGCCAGCCCCTACAACCAGCATATGGATGGGCTTGATCATCCCCACAGCCGAAAAAATCTGCGGTGCAAAACGAGGCAGGAGATTGCATCCCATGATGGTGCCCTTATAGCCCGCGCAGGTGGACATACTGGTCAGCGCATCCATGCTCTGGGCCCGGGTGATGCGGGGCACGCCGTCAAGCGTCATGGCGACCACGCCGCGGCGGGCCAGGTTGCCAACCATTTCATGATTGGACGGCGCTGCAGGATGAATGAATGTGATCAGATACTGGCCAGGCCGCATCAAGTCCACTTCGTGCCTGCCCAGAGACGTATTGAACTGTGGCTCCTTCACTTTTAAGATCAGTTCCGCGCTTTGATAAACAGCAAGCGCATCAGAAACAACAGTTGCTCCCGCCTGCGCATATTGCTCATCGTGAAAATAAGCGCCTTCTCCCGCGCCCGCTTCCACCAAGACTTTGTGCCCGTCCTGTACATACTTTGCGCAGGTGGCTGGCGTGGCTGCTACCCGATCTTCATCGTGCATGATTTCCCTGGGGATGCCAATTATCATAACTACCTCCTGTTATGCCCTTTTCTCACGGCCAGTATATCGCGAAAACAAGAATTATACAAGACTGAATATTCTACGCCATCATGTGATTTTATCTGCCCAATCTTGACATCCGCGGGAATACCCGTAAGATATCCTTGGCCTGTTGGCATGGCCGCAGGAGGATGGGATGGCACAGCCGGAAAGACAAAAAACATTCAGGATTGAGGCCATGTACGCCGGCCTTCAGTCCACCTATTGGCTCTCAGTGTGCACATTCTCCGGGTTCATGGCGATATACCTTGGATATTATGGCTTCAGCGACACCTTGATCGGCCTCACCTCAGCGTTGATTTCTATAATTACCATAGTTTTCCAGCTATATGTTTCCGTGTATTCTGACAATCATCCCCACATCCCCATAAAACGTACGGCAGCCATCATCTACCTGGGAGCACTGGCGCTTGTGGCCGTGCTCGCCCTGATGCCACTGCCCATCCTTCTTATGTTTGTTGTATACAGCGTTGCGGGAGGCCTTATCAACGCCATTCCAGGGCTTTACAATGCGCTCATCATTCAATTTGTCAATCTGGGCATCCCGGTAAACCTGGGATGGCCGCGGGGCATGAGTGCCCTGTTATACGCTGTTGCAGCGTTCTTCCTGGGCCTGGTGCTTGAAC
>JAAYJP010000032.1 GCA_012522875.1 Clostridiales bacterium
CCACCGCCTGGCCGATGGATCTGAGCACATGGGGCTCATTGTCCGCGTCCCCGGCAACGACAAGCACCTGTGGCAGCTTGAGCTGCTCACGCAGTTGGTCCTCCACCTGATGCAGACCGGAAAACAGCTGGCACATGGCGAGAACCTCCGGCATCAGCGCATGCCCGGCTGGAGTCAGCTGCATACCGCTGGCAGTAAGCGTAATCAGCCCTTCCGCTTTCAGCGCGTCCGCGGCTTTTCGCACCTCCCGCTCCGGGAGCTCCAACGCCTCCGCCAGGGAGCGCCGGCCGATGGGCTCTGCCGCATGGATGCGCTCCATGATCAGCGCCCTGTGAGCAATCTCTTCCGCCTGCTTATCAGCGATGCGCCGGACCGTTGACCATGTAAACTTCTGCACTGACCCTCCTTTGCTGACGGGTCAAAAAATACCCGCATGGCAGATTATACCCGATCAAGGAGGCCAGTACAAGCATTTACAGGTAAAACGCCCGCAATTTTGCCGGTTTTTTTGGTTTTTGCCATTATTTTTCTCCGCAATGAGGCCGCGGCAGCGGCGGATCGCCCGCCTGTCAATCCATTTTCTCGCTGAGCTGCTTGCCGCCCAGGAGATGAAAATGCAGGTGATGAACACTTTGGCAAGCATCCGGCCCGCAGTTGGAGATGAGGCGGTAGCCACTCCCATCGATACCCTCCTGGACGGCAATGGTATGGGCGGCACGCAGAAGATCGGCCAGCAGCCGGTCCTCTGCCCCCGTAAGGCCGTCCAGGCCGCTCAGGTGGGCTTTGGGCACGATGAGCACATGGACAGGCGCCTGGGGGCTGATGTCCCTGAAAGCATAGGCATATGAATCCTCATAGACTCTTTCTGAGGGGATAGCACCGGCAATGATCTTGCAGAAAAGGCAGTCGTTCATGATTCCCTCCTTATCTCTGTGATGCCAGGAATGACAAGCCGATGGCGCCCGGGCCGGTATGGCTGGCAATGACCGGGCCCAATAGGTGCACCACCACTTCCCTGGGCCCCAGGGCGCGGATACCGTCGGCGAGGTTTGCGGCCAGTTCCTTGACATCAGCATGGCTGATATAGACAATCTGGTTTGCTATATCCACCGCCTTTTCCTTGGCCAGGCTTAACAAACGGGAAATAGCGCGATGGTAACCGCGCGTTTTCTCCACCATGTGGAGGGTGCCCCTGTCGTTGATGGAAAGCACTGGCTTAAGCTGCAGCATCGTGCCCAAGGCCGCGCTGAGGGTTCCCAGCCTGCCGCTGCGGCGCAGATACTGAAGATCAGCCACGGTAAAATAGTGCACCACCTTCTGTTTTGTGCGTTCAATCAGCAGGGCGGCTTCCTCGATGCGCTTCCCGGCTTCCCGGGCGCGGGAGGCCACCTCCACCAACAGGCCCTGGCCCATGGCGCCTGAAAGTGTGTCCACGCGATAGATGCGGCGGTCCGGATATTTCCCCGAAAGCGCGTCCAGCGCCACGGTCGCCGCCTGGAAGGAGGCGCTGAGTGCTGCGGAGAAGCCCAGATACAAAACATCCCGCCCCTGTTTGAGTTCTTCTTCCGCCAGTTCCTCATAATCCCCCGGAGAGGGAGCGGAGGTGGCCGTCTGCGCCTTGCTCCTGAGCAAGCGGTAGAAGTCCGCGAACTTCAGGCCCCGTTCATCAGGATAGTGGCGGTAGTGCCGCCCATTGATGGTGACGGGCATGGGCGCCACCCGCACATCCGCCCGCACAAAACGCTCCTGGGGCAGGTCACATCCCGCCTCGGTAAGAATGGCGAACGTTTGATCCATAGGTTTGCCTTCTTTCATATCACCGTTCCCTGGAGCCCCCCGCCCAGAAGGCCGGTTATCTCCACCTGCCTGATCTCTCCGGGCTGGCCGCCTTTGGCCTCCACCTCGATCAGCTGGGGGCTGTGGCCGCGACCGCAGCCTTCGTGCGCCGTTTCAAACAGCACAACCTGGCGTGTGCCAACAAGGGCCTTTCGGTAGCTTTCTGACAAAGCTTCAGACAGCGCGATGGCGTCTTTTGCCCTTCGGGCTTTGGTTTCCCGGGACAGCTGTCCCGGCATTCTGTCAGCCTCTGTGCCTGCGCGCTTTGAGTAGGGGAACACATGCATACGCGCGAACCCAACCTCACGGCAGAAGGACAGCGATTGGCCAAACGCCTCCTCTGTCTCGCCTGGGAAGCCCACCATCAGGTCGGTTGTCAGGGCGCAGCCGGGGAAAGCCTCCTTCAAACGCTCTGCCGCGGCCAGGTATTCCGCTGAGGTATACCGCCTGCGCATCCTTCTTAAGACCTCATCACTCCCGGACTGAAGCGAAAGGTGAAACTGCGGGCACACTTGCGGGATTTCCGCTAGCGCCTTCACAAATTCCGGGGTCGCTGCCACCGGCTCCAGGCTGCCCAGGCGAATGCGGTCTATGCCCGGCATCCTGGAGATTTCCCGGACAGCGTCAAGGAGTGTCACATTCTGAAGGTCCCGCCCATAGCTGGAAAGGTGGATGCCGGTCAACACCATCTCCCGGTACCCTGCCTGTGCCAGACGCCGAACTTCAAGCGCAATGTCTTCCGGCGCCCGTGACCTGATTGTACCCCTGACATAGGGAATGATGCAGTAGGCGCAGAACCGGTCGCAGCCCTCCTGGATTTTGACATTGGCGCGGCTCCGCCCCTCCTGTCGGCTGATCCCCAGCGGCTCATAGGGAATTCTGCTGATGCTCTCCACCGCCACGGTCTGCTGGCCTTTTGCCACCGCGTCTTCAAGCAACGCAACCACGCTTCCCCGGTGCTGGTTGCCCACCACCAGGCGCACACCCAGGCCCTTGAGTTTATCCGCGTCCTTTTGCGCCAGGCATCCCGCTGCCACCAGCTGTGCTTCAGGATTTTGCCTAAGGGCGCGCCTTAGCATCTGGCGGCTCTTCTGCTCTCCTGCAGCAGTGACCACGCAGGTGTTCACCACATAGACATCCGCAGCCTGGTCAAAATCTACCTGTGAAAAGCCCGCCTCCAGAAATTTCTCCAGCATCGCCTGGCTGTCATATTGGTTGACCTTGCAGCCAAGGGTACAGAAGGCGACGGTCTTTGGCACAGCGTTTACATACCCGTCACGGGAAGATGCGCCCATCATCTCAGGCCTCAAAGGCAAGGGCCGCCCACTCGCCTTCAAGCGCCTGGTCCAGAAGCTGCCAGCCGTCTTTTCTCAGGGCGTCTTTGGCATCCCCCGCCCGGTCTTTCACAATGCCGGAAGCCACAAAAACGGCGCCGGGCGCCATCACAGGCTTAAGCGGCCCGGCCAGGGCGATGATGGCGTCCGCCAGGATATTGGCGCTGGCAAAGGCGAAAGGCCCGGATACGCCCCGGGCAAGGTCCCCCTGCCTTACTTCTATTACCTTTGAAAGCCCGTTTTGCGCTATGTTCTCCCCGGCCGCACGGACAGCGCCAGGGTCTATATCCACCGCCAGCACATCCCTGGCGCCCAGCTTTCCCAAGGCAAGGGCTAAGATGCCGGAGCCTGTGCCCAAATCCAGCGCACGGCCGCCCTGATAATGCTTCTCAATCAGCCCAAGGCACAGCCGCGTGGTCTCATGCCAGCCGGTGCCAAAGGCCATGCCCGGGTCCATGTCGATCACCAGGTCCCCGGGCTTGGCTTGATAGGCCTCCCAGGTAGGCCGGATGACGAAGCGCCCCACCTTGATGGGATGAAAATGCTTTTTCCAGCTTTCCGCCCAGATTTCATCTTCAACAGCTCCCTGGCTTATTGCCAGGCTGCCGGCGTCAAAGCCCGCGGGGGGATAAAACGCCGCGATCGCTTCCCGGGCGCGCTTTGCCTGCGCCCTGTCCTGAAACCAGGCTTTCACCACAGGGCGCACGGGCATCTGGTTTTTGACCGAATCATCCATCAGCGCCCAGCCGGCGTCCAGCGCCTCCTGCCCGGGCAAATCCGCCCGGTCAATGATCTGCGTGCCCAGGGCGCCGGCATCTATCATTAGCGCCGATACCGCCTCAGTCCCCAGGCTCGTTGTTTCCACCGCCAGCTCCACCCAGTCCATCCATACCTCCCTGCCTATTGGCTGGGGCCATTATATCCCCGGCCTGGAGGTTTGACAAATGGGATGCGTTTTTCTGCTGGCGTTTATAGCAGAAACTACTCCAGCGCCTCCGGGAATTTCAGCCTGGCCACAAACGGCGCGCGCGGGAATCCCGGCTCATCCATGTGGTTGCCACCCAGGAGTACCGTGCCGTCGGCCTGCAGGGATATGCCGGTCAGTTCATAAAGGCTGCCGGCCAGTCCAGGCGTCTGCCCTTCCGCCGGCGGGTGGCCGTCCGGGCTTAGGAGCATCACCCAGCCCTGTCCCTGATAGGGATCTGCCAGCATATTCAGTCCCTGACTGCCCAGCAGCAGGCCGTTTTTCACCGGCAGAATCCAGTCTGCCGTCATCTCGTCCTGAAGTGTGTATTCCCATATCAATTCCCCGTCCAGGTTCATGCCAAAAACGGTGCCCGCGCGATCCAGCGGGAAACCGTCATCCTCATAGCGCATTGCGGCGTAGGTTCCCGCGATCAGGCCGTCCGGAGCCAGGCAGGCATCTGTAAGATAGGCCTCCCCATCCACAGCGAACTCCCTGCGCCACAGCACCTCGCCACCCTGGTCTATACGAAAGAGCAGGCCAACGCGCGCCTGTGTCCGGGAGTTCACAGCGCTGGCCGTTACCAGCAAGCCATCCCCTGCCGCCTGCCCCTTTTGAAACATCAGCCCCTCATAGCCGTCTTCATCATAGCGTTTTTCCCATCGGATATTCCCCTCATAGTCCAGCCTCAGAATGCTTTGGAGGGCAACTGCGCTCCCCTGCTGCACCGCCGGGTCCGGGGCACTGCCAATGGCAAAAAGGCCCATATCATCGTAGGCCAGCCAGCTGGTGTTTTGCGGAAGGATTACCTCCAGAAACACATTGCCTAACGCGTCAAAAAAGTACAGGGCAGACAGCAACCTGTCCGCCCCCGGGTTTGGGTCATCATAGCGGGCAAGCACCCCGAAACCTCCGCCCGGCAGGACGGCGGCGCAGAGGAAGGTACGCGTGTCATCCTCCCCTGAGATCCACAGCAAACTCCCATCCCCCGCCGTGTAGCCCAGCCAGCCCCCTCCGCGATATTCCGGGCCGCCCACAAGCAAATAGCCATCCTCAGTATCCAGCACCTCCAGCACAGAGCCGGTAAGCCCTTGTTCCTCATAGACCCATACCTGGCTGAAAGTGTCCGAAGCAGTAGCGGAAACCCAGACAGCCAGAACCAACAGCGCCGCTAGAATGCCTGTAAGTTTCATTTTTGACTCCTCTCTTGTTTAAGATCCGGTCTGCTCAAGCACTGCTGGAGCCGGCCACCAGTGTCCCCTCATCATGCATAACAATGCGCTTCTTTCCGTGGTTCTTGGCCAGGTAAAGCGCGGCGTCTGCCGCCTGAAAAAGCTTGTCCGGCTCACTGAGCGTATCGCTCAGCCCTGCGATACCGCAGCTGAAGGAGAGCTCCATCCCCTGGGCGTCAGGCAGGCAGGCTCCCTGGGCGATGGAAAGCAGGCTTTGGCAGACGATGGCCGACTTATCCACAGAACAGTCCCGAAACAGCAGCATGAATTCATCCCCGCCAATGCGGAACATCTCGCTGTTCTCCGGCATTTCCTGCCGGAGAATCTCCGTCAGGATGAGCAGCACCCGATCCCCCATCGCATGGCCGTAAACATCATTGACCCGCTTGAAGTTGTCAATATCCAGCGCCACGATGGACAAAAGCGCCTTGTTCTGCCGGCTCTCCTGAATAAGGCGCGGCAGCGCCTGGTCATAGGCCCGGCGGTTGTTCAGCCCCGTCAGCGGGTCCAGGTTCAGTTTCTCTTCCAGCGTCAGTTTGTCATGGGTGATGTTTCTGATCACCAGGATGCTGGCCGCGCCGTATTGCGCCAGCACCCGGGCCAGCAGGTACGCCACTGCCAGCAGGCCGGAAGCAGCCAGCGCTTCGATCCAGATCCACTGCTCATACATCCGGGCGTTTGAAGCCTGCATGTTTACAGCACCCAATATCATCAAGGCCTGGCTCAAGGCATAGATCACATTGGTCATCTTGAGGTTGGAAAAAATGGTGGATACCAGGATCGGAATGATGAAGGAAGCCAGCAGCACCGCCGCAATACGGTGAACGAAGGTTACGGCAGCGCACAGCAGGAGGACCAGCAGCAGCGCGGCATACTCCTTCACGATGATGCTGAACCTTCTGGAATTCACGATATGGTCCGCCGCCAAGCTGGCCGCAAGCATCAGCACGGCGGGCAGGATGATGAATTTGGCCCAATACTCGCCTTGATTCACGCCTGGCTTTCCCAAAGTGAAGAAATACCAAGCCGCGATGAGCACGGCTAGGCTTACGGCGATGGCCACATAGCAGGCCTTTACCAGAAATCGGCACCAGCGTTCTGCGCTGAGGATATCTTTCTCCCTGGCGGCCCCGTGGCCTTCCTTTTTCATCATTTCATCCCTTTTCTGTTAGCGGCATCCTGAATTACATAATACACACACATCACATTGATGTAAAGCGCTTGAACACAGGCGCCAGGGTAACACGCATACTGCCAGGGCTGCTGCCTGGACGCGGAGGGCACCGCCTTCTGCCTCAGCCAGGCGGCAAAAATGCCCAGCAGCCTTTACGCAAAAGGCTTCCGGTTTTGTTCCCGGAAGCCTTTTATGATGGTTCGGCGCTTAGCTGGCCTGCCGCGCTGCGCGCATGAGGTACTCAATCTTGTCCTTTGAGACATCGCCCTCCAGCACTTTCCGATCATCCACAAAGAAGGTGGGCACATACTGGAAGGGGGCCGGCGCTTTGAAGCCGGGCGTCTTATGAACGTCCACCATCAGGATGTCAACATCCTTCAGTTCCGGTTTTTCAGAGCGCAGCTGCTCGATCCATTGCTTTGCATTCCGGCAGGCAGGGCAGCCCTCAAAGTGGTACAGGGTGATTTGCGGCATGGGGAAACCTCTTTCCTTCTTTTTTCGTTTTGGACTCATCCTGGTCATCGCTTCGGCGCAACAAACCCGGGGCAGGGGTCGGGGGCGCTTACTGCGCTTGCCCGCGCAGGGTCTTCAGTGCGCCAGCCCAGGCATTTACCTGATTGAGCATGGTGTCAAGGGACTCCAGGTGCATGGAGTCGGGCCGAAAAACAGAGCCGTTGTCCGTGAAGTCCGTAAACAGGCTCAGCTGAACCGCTTCGCGCACATCCGCCATCTGCAGTTCGCCCACGATATGGCGCAGGTGCTGTACGGCGCGTACGCCCATGGCACTGCCATAGCCCACAAATCCCACTGCCTTGTTGTTCCACTCTGCATACAGATAATCCAGAGCGTTTTTCAGCGCAGCGCTGGTGCTGCGATTGTACTCAGGGGTAACCATGACATAGCCGTCAAACGGCCGGATGACTTCTGCCCAGGCCTTGGTATGCGGTTGGTTATACCGGCCGTAACCAGAGGGCAGGTCTTCATCCAGAAGCGGCAGGTTGGCGTCCTTGATGTCCACCAGGGTATACTCGGCGTCCCCGCGCTTGCGCGCCTCTTCAAGGACCCATTTGGCCACCTGGCCATTCACGCGCCCAGGGCGTGTGCTGCCGGTTAGAATCGCTATCTTCAACATAAAAAAATACTCTCCTGGAATTATATTGTGTGGTTCGTCACACATAATCATCATATCCATTCGGTCCGGATTCTAAACAGCCGGCTTGTCCGGCACCCGCAATTCAAGTACAATGGCCCCGGCTGGCGGCAAGCGACCGTGAGCGGAAAGGAAACCATGAGAAAAACTATCAAAACAATTCTCAGCATCACGGTTGCCGTATGCCTGTCCGCTCCCGTTGCGGGGTGGGCGATAAAAGCCGTAGAAATCACCCCTGAAACCACACTTGCAGGCCTTTCACCAAACGCCCCCGAGGGCACTTTCCTTGTGGCGGGCGCCGCTCCCGTTATCACGGAGGACAGCTATCAGGATGAACACATCAACATCAGGATCACCAAATCGCGCCTGGAAGAACACCGGGCGGATATCGTGGTGGCGGATGTGTGGGTGTCTTCGGTCAAATATTTCCGGCGAGGTTTCGCTCTTGGGAAATGGAACGGCGAGATGCGCTCGGTGAAGACCATCGCGGAGGACTCGGGTGCGATCCTGGCCATGACCGGGGACTATGCCAGCCTGCTTGACGCCGGGCTGGTTGTGGCCAATGGTATCCTCTACCGGGATTCGAACAACCGCGTCCGGGACAACTGCCTGGTTCTGGCTGACGGCGAGATGGTCACCTATAAACGCCGGGAGATGGATGTGGCCACGGTGCTTGACGCCGGGGGCCTCTGGCATTCTTTCCTCTTTGGACCGCAGCTGCTGGAAGATGGCGAGGTCATCCTGAAGTCAGACTCCAAGATCCGCCAGGCCAACCCCCGCTCAGCCATCGGGTTTATTTCCCCCGGGCATTATGTGTTTGTTGTGGCGGACGGGAGAACCTCCAAAAGCCGGGGGCTGACCATAGAGGCGCTGAGCCAGTTGATGAAAGACCTGGGCTGCAGGTATGCCTACAACCTGGACGGGGGCCAGTCGGCCGTCATGTGGTTTAACGGTGAAATCGTCAACAGCCCTTACCGGGGCGGCAGGCGGCTGACGGACATCGTCTACATCGGATTGGAATAGCGGGTACCCCGCCCGGAAACAAAAACCCGCGCACGGCATATATGGCCAGGAACGGGTTTTTTCTGTTATCGCGGGAATTCAGAGGCTGTTGATCAGGTCAAACTGGTGTTGGTTGAACACCGGCTTCACATCCAGGGCCTTGACCAGGTCCATATGGAAGGTGCGGCCGAGCCGGACGCCGATGGCCTGGTTGCCCACGCCGTTTTTGAGCAGTTCCACCGCCATATTCCCCGCCTCAAAGGCGAAAACCGCGTCCTGGGCTGTGGGCTCATGCCCTCTTTGGGTGTAGCCGATGACATTGGCGCGCACCTCCGCGCCGCACATGCGCTTGAGGATGGAGGCGAATCGGTAGGCGTTCATGGGCTCCCCGGGAAACACCTGCTTATAGGGCTTCAGGAACTCATACACGTCAAAGGGCTTCATAACCTTCCAGGCGCCCTCAGCCACCACGATGGTAGCGCGGGTGTTGCCCCGGGCGATGAGGCTGCTGAGGCGAGCGGCCACCTGGTCCACCTCCCAGCCTTCCACCTCCGGCACCACCACCACCTCCGATGCGGTGGACATGGCGGTGGACATGGCGATATCCCCACAGTTGCGGCCCATCACCTCCACCACCGCGGGCCGGTCATGGGAGCGGGAGGTAGCACGGATGGAGCGCACCGCTTCCATGCACACATTCACCGCCGTGTCAAAGCCCAGAGAGGTCTCGGAATATTCCAGGTCGTTGTCTATGGTGCCAGGGATACCCACACAGGGCACGCCCAGCTCCACCAGCTTCTGCGCCCCCTGGTAGGATCCATCCCCGCCGATGACCACCAGGCCGCAAACGCCTATTCCCTTGAGGAAATCCGCCGCCTTCTGCTGGTATTCCAACTCGAAAAACTCAGGGCTCCGGGCCGTGCGCAGGTAGGTTCCCGGCAAGTCAGCGATATCCAGCACGGTGTCCAGCGACAGGATGGTATAGTTGTCTGAGGCCTTGGGAAACTTACCGATTAGGCCGTTAAATCCATGCTTGATGCCCACCAGGCGCATATTGGCCTTGGCAGCCGCCCGCGCTACCTCCATCACAGCGGCGTTCATGCCCGGGCTGTCACCGCCGCTGGTCAGGACTGCGATTTTTTTTTGCATAGGTCCCCCCCTGTTTTTGATGGGACCCATTATACCTTTTTCATGCCGGAATGTGAAACGGCGGTTGCCCGGCTCAATCCACCCGTTCCCGGTAACCAGTGCCATAGTC
>JAAYJP010000230.1 GCA_012522875.1 Clostridiales bacterium
ACTGCGCCCTGGTCAAAAAACACGCCAGGCCGGGAGCCAGGGTGTTCAACTTCACCAACCCTGTGGGCATCGTGTCCCAGGCCTTAAGGGACCTGGGCTATGGCTTCACCTACGGCATCTGCGACGCTCCCAGCGGGATGCTCGGCCAGTTTGCCAGGCTCTATGGCAGGGCCTCCGGGGACATCCGGGGCGATCTGTTTGGGCTCAATCATCTGAGCTGGTTTCACAAGGTGATGCTGGACGGGAAGGACATCATGCCGGAGCTGCTCAGAAACCCCGAGGCCCGCCAGACGACCGACCTGAAGTTCTTTGATCAGGCGCTGCTCACATTCCTGGGCCACATCCCCAACGAGTACCTCTACTACTATTACCACCCGGAGCGCGTCCTTCACAATATCCTCAAGGCCGGGAAGACCCGGGGAGACAGCATCCTGGAGATCAACGAGGGGATGCGGGCCGAGATGGCGGGCCTTGACCCGAAAAAGGATTTTGACCGCTGCCTTCGGGTATTCACCAAGTGGTACGGCATCCGGGAAGCCCAGTATATGGCCAGTGAAACGGGGGTCAGGCGGGGTGTCCCGCCCTGGACCTTTGACGCCTTTGAGCCCGATGAGGGGGGCTACGCCGGGGTGGCGCTCAATTTCATCGACATTGAGCAGTCCGGCAGAAAAGACAGCATGATATTGACCGTGCCCAATGAAGGGGCGGTAGATTTTCTGGAGGATACGGACACGGTGGAGGTCACCTGCGACATCACGGGGGGGAAATGCGTGCCCAGGAAGTTTCCGCGGGTGCCGGATGACCAGGCGGAGCTCATCCGGCGGGTGAAGTACTTTGAGCGCCTGGGGGCCCGGGCCATCATCCACAGGGACCGGCAAATGGCCGTGAAGGCCCTCATGCTCCATCCCCTGGTCAATTCCTTCAGCCTCGCCCAGCAGCTGGCGGATGCCTATATCGGCCTGAATGCCGCTTTCACGGGGGCCTGGAATGGATAGAATGCCTTTTGTCACCGGATTTGGTTCCACCAATGTGGACCTGCTCTATTCCGGCATGCCCCGGGTACCCCAGGAGGGCGAGGAGATCTACGCCAGGGATTTCACCGTGCAGATCGGGGGCGGGTATCCCGCCACCCTGGTGAATGTGGGGCGGCTGGGGATTCCCGCCCGCATCCAGACCTTCCTGGGGAAGGATATGTTCTCCCGGTTCGCCAAAGCCCAGTATGAGGAGGACGGCGTCATTCCCCTGAACCTCTACACCGGGGACAGGATGCCGGTCAACGTCACCAGCGCTGTCATTACCCCCCGGGACCGGGCGTTCACCAGCTACACCGACCCGGTGGAGGTCACCGATGTTCACCGCCAGCAGGTGCTGGACGCTTCCCGGGGCGCCGCCATCGCCCTGGTATACAGGCCCTTTCTGCCCATTTACCCTGAGCTCAGGCGCGGCGGCACGCTGCTGGTCTATGACGGCGGCTGGTGGGAAGACATGCGCCTGGACAACATGATGGACATCCTGCAGGCGGTGGATTTCTACATCCCCAACGAGCTGGAGGCCATGCGCGTCACCCAGGCCAGCAGCCCCGGCGCTGCCGCCCGGGTGCTGGCGGAATATTTTGAGCATGTGGTGGTCAAACTGGGGGGCGAAGGCTGCCTGTTGTATTCAGGGGGGCGGGAAACCATCGTCCCCCCCCTGCCGGGCGTCAAAGCGGTGGACACCACCGGCGCCGGCGATGCCTTCCTGGCCGGGTTTGCCTACGGCCTCATCAAGGGTGCGCCCCTGCCCCAGGCCATTCTCTATGGCAACATCACCGGCGCCGCCTGCGTGGAAAAGGTGGGGGCGCTGACTGGTTTTGTGACGGAGGAGGAACTGCTGGAAAAGGCGCGGAAACACGCGTTGTAGCGGACAGCTGGATTAAGGCGTTCCATGAACAGGCGGCCGCTGCCGGGGATTTCCTGCATGAAGCCCCGGAAGCAGGAGAAAGGGAGGGATATGCAGATGCGTAACTGGACGAATGTTTTTCTGGCGGCGGCCCTTCTGGCGGCGCTTGTCCTGAGCGCGCCGGCCATTGGCTTTGCGGAGCCCGCGCACAAGGAGCATGTGGAGGCACCGGGCGTCAGGCACCTGGTTGTTGAAGACCAAAACGCGCCGATCGACCTG
>JAAYJP010000231.1 GCA_012522875.1 Clostridiales bacterium
CACTTCCACGAGCTGAGCCGCATGGAAGGCACGCTGGGCGGTGTGGTGAACCTGAGCGTGCTCACCAAAGAGATGGGGGACGAGGTGCTGTTCCTGCACCAGATCAAGAGGGGCGGAGCGGACAAATCCTTTGGCGTGTATGTGGCCCGGATGGCGGGTGTTCCCAAGGGCGTGGTGGCCCGGGCCCGGCAGATCCTGGCGCGCCTTGAGGCCAGCGAGATCACCCAGGACACCATCGGGCAGAACATCCTGGAGGGCCGGGGCAAAAGGAAAAACGAGCAGATGGCCCTGGCGGAGTACGGCCGGGCGGAGCTGGTGGAGGAGCTGGCGGCGCTGGATGTGCTCCAGATGAGCCCCATGGACGCGCTCAACGCCTTGTACCTGTATAAAGAAAAAGCGCGGAATTTGTAAGGAGAGATCACCATTACAAGCATTCATGTCCTGCCCCCGGAGGTGGTAAGCCTCATCGCTGCGGGGGAAGTGGTGGAGCGGCCGGCGGCCTGCGTCAAGGAGCTGGTGGAAAACAGCCTGGATGCCGGAGCCACGTCGGTTTCCATCAGCATCACCGGCGGCGGCCTGGATATGATCCGGGTCACCGACAACGGTTCAGGCATTGAGCCGGGGGATTTGCGCCTGGCCTTCGCGCCGCACGCCACCAGCAAGATTGGGCGGGCGGAGGAACTGATGGGCGTGGCCACCCTGGGCTTCAGGGGGGAGGCGATCGCCTCCATTTCCCGGGTGAGCCGGATGAGCATCCTGAGCCGCCGTAAGGGCAGCGATCTGGGGATGCAGGCTGAAAACAGCGGCGGTGAGATGGGCGCCATCCGGGAGGCCGCCTGTGCCGAGGGAACCCAGGTGCAGGTGAAGGACCTGTTTTTCAATGCGCCCGTGCGCAAGGATTTTTTGAAACGCCCCCAAAGGGAGACCGCCCTGGTGGCCGAAATTGTGCAGACGATGATCCTGGCCCGCCCGGACGTGGCATTCAGGCTGATGGCCGACAATAGGCAGGTGTATTTCAGCCCCGGGGACGGGAGCCTGTCCGGCGCTGTTCTGTCTGTGTTTGGGGTGGAGGTGCTCAAAGGGCTTAAGGAAGTGGACGGCGCTGAGCAGGGCGCCATCATCCAGGGTTTCGTGGGCGTGGGGGAGCAGGCACGGGGCAGCCGGGCACAGCAGCATTTTTTCCTGAACGGCCGGGCCGTGCGCTCAAAGGTGCTAAGCCAGGCGCTGGAGGAGGCCTGCCGCCACCGGGTGATGATCGGGCGCTACCCCCTGTGCGCCCTGCACCTGAAAATACCTTATAACCGGGTGGATGTGAATGTGCATCCCAACAAATGGGAAGTGCGCTTTGCCGATGAGGGCGCTGTCACCGCAGCCCTTATGAACGCGGTGGCGGATGCCCTGCAGGAAGCCCCGCTGTTTAATCCGCCGCCCCTCACATTAAGCCCCAAGGCGCCCCCGCCGGCCAGCATCCAAAGGAGGGAGCCTGAGGCCGTGATGCCCAAGCCGCCCCGGGCGATGGCGGCCCGGGACAGCGTGGCTGAAAAGCCGCTGGCCGCTCCGGTACCCGAAGCCCAAAAACCAACGGAGCCTGAGCAGGTGGCGCATGAAGAACTCAAACGCACACCGCTGAATGTCATTGGTGTGGCGTTTCATACCTACATCCTGGCCCTCCACGGGGAGAGCCTGCTTCTGATCGACCAGCACGCGCTGCATGAGCGGCTTCTGTTTGACCGTATGATGGCCCGCGCGGGGGAAAAGCAGGATGTGCAGACGCTCCTGACACCCCGGGTGATGCAATTGGATTACCCGGCCTACCAGTCCTTCCTGGCCTTTGGCAACGACCTGGCCCAGGCGGGATTTCTGGCGGAGGACTTCGGCGACCGGACCGTGCGCTTAAGCGGCGTCCCCCTGGCCCTAGGGGAGCCTTTGGCTGAAGCCAGTTTCCTCTCGGCGCTGGACGAATTGCAGGGGCAGGGGACCCTGAAGGGCCGTGAGCGGCTGGAGAAGGTGATCCTCTCCGCCTGCAAGCATGCCGTCAAGGGCGGAGAGCGCCTGCCTGAGGGGACGCTGCAGGCTCTGGCGGATGAAATGGTGTCCAGCGGCATCACCCCCACCTGCCCCCATGGCCGGCCCATTGTGCTGGCCCTAAGCCGGGGAGAGCTGGAGCGCCGCTTTGGCCGGATTCAAAAATAATGGGGAATAATCCTGAAAAAAAGCCGATAGTTGCCGCATTTGTGGGGCCTACCGCTTCCGGAAAATCAAATTTGGCGATGGAAGTGGCGCAGAGCCTTGGAGGTGCCATTGTCTGCATGGACGCCATGCAGGTGTACCGGGGCTTGGACATTGGCACGGCCAAGCCCAGTTTACAGGACCAGGCGCGGGTGCCCCACAGGATGCTGGACGTGGTTTCACCCAAGGAGCCCTTCAGTGTGGCCGCCTATGCCCAAATAGCCCGGGCCGCCATCAGTGGCATTCTGGCCCAGGGCAGGCTGCCCCTGCTGGTTGGGGGGACGGGCTTATACCTGCGCGCCCTGCGCCAGCCCCTCACCTTTGGCCATACGCCGGGGGATAAGGCCATCCGGGCCCGCTGGCAGCGCCTGGCAGAGGACCGGGGCGCTGCGGCCGTTCATGCAAAGCTCCTTGAAGTGGACCCGGTTTCTGCGCATCGCCTGCATCCCAATGACCTGCGCCGGGTGATCCGGGCGCTGGAAGTGTATGAGCAGACCGGCCTGCCATTTTCAGCCCAGGAGATTCCCGGGGAGGAGGAGGGCCCCTGGCGTTTTGCCCTCTTTGGTATCAGGTGGGAGCGGGAAGTCCTCTACCAGCGCATCGATTCCCGGGTGGACAGGATGCTGAAGGCAGGCCTGGTGGAGGAAGTCAGAACGCTGCTGGCCTCAGGCGTCTCCCCGGGGGCGCAGAGCATGCAGGGCCTGGGGTACAAGGAACTGGTGCCTTATATTCAGGGGAAGGCAGGTTATGAAGAAGCTGTGGACACCTTAAAGCGCCGCACCCGCAACTACGCCAAGCGCCAGATGACCTGGTTTCGGCGGGAAAAAGGTATCCGGTGGTTTGAGGGCGGGGAAGACATCATTTCCCTCGCGGAAAAGGCCAGGGCCATCATCAAGGAGGCGCAATGACAACCATTGAACAACTGGCCCGCCAGGCTGAAGAAGATTGCCGGGAGGTGTTCCGGCGCTTTGAGGCGGTGGAAGCCGCCACAACCGGGCGGGTGCTGGACGCCTTTGAGTCCCGCCGGGTGGAGGCCCGGCACTTCACCCCCTCAAACGGCTACGGCTATGGCGACCTGGGCAGGGACACCCTGGAGGCCCTGGCGGCGGACATTTTCCGTACCCCGGCGGCCATCCTGCGCCCGCAGATTTCGGGCGGCACCCACACCCTGGCCTTGTGCCTCTTTGGCCTCCTTTTGCCGGGGGATGAGCTGCTTTCTGCCACCGGGAAGCCCTATGATACCTTAACGGAGGCCATTGGCTTTAAGGGGGAGCCCGGTTCGCTTCAGGAGCTGGGCGTCAGCTACCGGCAGGTGGAACTCAGCCCTGAGGGCGGCCTTGATACACGCA
>JAAYJP010000033.1 GCA_012522875.1 Clostridiales bacterium
CCCACCATCTCCACATACTGCTGGCCGTGGCGCACACCGTTGATGCGCAGCCCGTCGTGGAAGTCTGCCCCGGCCTTGGTGCCCGACAGGGTGCAGGTGGCCTCCTCCACTTCCAGCGTGTTGAGCGCCCAGGAGGCGCAGAGCATGATGGTGGCGCCGTTTTCCATCACGATAAAGCCAAAAGCGCTGTCCTCCACCGTGAAGGCATCCGGATCCCAGTCGCCCCAGGCGTTGGCAGGGCTGCGGTCGCGGTTCAGCTTGTGATACACGGTGCCCACGGCATAGCTGGGCTTGTAGTTGTCCATAATCCACAGGGTCAGGTCCAGCGCGTGGGTGCCGATATCAATGAGCGGGCCGCCGCCCTGCGCATGCTCGTTGAGGAAGACGCCCCAAGTGGGCACCGCCCGGCGGCGCACCGCGTTGGCCTTGGCGAAATATACTTCGCCCAATACTCCTGCCTCGGCCGCCTTCTTCAGATACTGGCTGTCTGCCCGGAAGCGGCTCTGGTAACCGATGTTGAGCAGTTTGCCGGTCTTCCTGGCCGCCTGGAACATCTTTTCCGCCTCTTTGGCGCTGATCGCCATAGGCTTTTCGCACATTACGTGCTTGCCGCTCCCAAGCGCGTCCACCGTGATTGGGCTGTGGCTTCGGTTGGGCGTGCAGATAAAGACCAAATCCAGATCCATTGCCAGTACATCCTGGTAATCAGTGAAGGCCTTGGCGCCCGGCGCGCCGTGCTGCGCGCAGGCGATGCCGGCTTTTGCTTCAGAGATATCACAAAAAGCCAGGAGGTCAATCCCGCCCGCCGCTTTGATAGCAGGAAAATATTTTCCCTCTGCGATGTCACCGCAGCCAATGATGCCAGCTCTGAGAATTTTCATGGCGCCCTCCCGCATGTTTTTTTCCATTATAGTGATTCTTCGCACACCTGTCATTGAGTTTCGCTGACAGGCATTTTTCTGGACTATCAGGCCTTCCCGGCGCAGTTGAGAAGCCGGAGTTTTGCCATCGCCGCATCTTTGGCAGCCGCACGCATTTGAACGGATACCCTTTCAATGCACCGGTCATGGCGCTCCACCCAGTCATGGGCGGCCTGGCTTGTGGCAAAGCTTACATCAGTATAGATGTTGAATTTCTGTATGCCGTCCCGTACCAGGTTCCTGAAGTCACCGTCTGAAAGCCCGGAACTGCCATGCAGCACCAGCCCTACACTTGTGATGGCACGGATATCCCGCAGGCGCTCCAGATCTAGTACTGGCTTCTCCCAATATACGCCGTGGGCAGTGCCGATGGCAATGGCCAGGGCGTCCACTCCGGTGCGATCTACATAATCCGAGACATCCTCAGGGCGTGTGTAAGCGTATCCGGTATCATCCAGGGTGTCAAACACCACATGGCCCAGTTCCCCTTCGATGGCGGCGCCATGCTGATGGGCGTATTCCGCCATTTTCTTGAGGTTGCTGGTACTTTCCTTGTAGGGCAATTCACTTTGATCATACATGACAGAGCCAAAACCAATATCAATGGCCCAGCGCACCACAGCCTCGGCAAAACCGTGGTCCAGGTGCAGTGCGATGGGTACCGGTGTCCGGGCAGCCAGGACGCTGAGCAGGCTGTAACATGCTTCCAAATCGCAGCAGCCTAGCAGCGCTTCTGCCGTACCCAGGATGACTGGAGCCCGCAGTTCCTCTGCCGCCTCCAGCACCCCAAGGGCCATCTCCACATTGAAGGTGTTGAACATACCCACACCGTAGCGGCGTACTTGGGCGTCCTGGAGAAGTTCTTTCATCGAGATAATCATGTCATTCCTCTTTTCTTGGCTATCCAGCTGACCTGAAAGCGCCTGAATCATTTCCAGCGAGCATTGGTGCGTTGTTGCCCCAAGGGTCTGTATGGCACAGTAGCCCATGGCGCTGCCCATCCGGGCGCTGCGCAGAATGGATTCACCCAATAACATGCCCTGCACGAAGCCTGCCATATAGGCATCTCCGGCACCGGTGGCATCCACAGGTTTTTACACGGAACAGCCGGAACGGTCAAGATGTTTTGGCCGTCAAACAGCAGGCTGCCCTCCTTGCCCAGTTTTACCCCGGACAGAGCGACACCGTTTTCATGGAGAATGCGCGCCGCGCGGTCCGGTTTGTTCTGGCCGGTTAATAACATCGCTTCCGACAGGCTGGGGATAAATACATCAACATAAGGAAGTGCGCTTTTTATCAGAGCAAATGTCGAATCATCCCGCGGATGGCAGGCGTCCATCACTGTGCTGACACCTTTGGCCCGGGCGCGTTTCAGAAGCTGCGCCAACTGCCCGCGTTCTAGCCCGGGCAAGCCCATCACACTTCCTATATACAGTATCCGGGCCTGGGCCAGCACCTCATCGGTCAACTGAGCCGCAGTAAAAGAATCATTGGCGCCGGGGTGATACAAGAAATGCCGCTCGTCATCCTCCTCCCTGAACACGATGCTGGTGGCAGTGGCTGAATCATCCATGACATGAACCAGATCATAACCGATGCCTGCCGTATCCAGGCGTTTAATGACGCTGGTTCCCGCCGCGTCATTTCCCACATTGCCTGCCATAGCCACCCGGGCACCCAGTTTCGCCAGGTTTATCGCGACATTCAGGGCATCCCCGCCTGTTGCATATTGGATATTCTGCACATATTGCGTGTCCTGGTCAAACACCTGGCGCTGTGCGCCGGTAACAATAACATCCATTACCATCAATCCGGCGCAGAGCACATCATAGCATTTCAAAGCGTTCATCCCTTGGCTTGTTGCTTCCCGGTTATTGTACCGGAGATGCACCCCTGCCG
>JAAYJP010000232.1 GCA_012522875.1 Clostridiales bacterium
CCCTGGTTGTCCCGGTAGCGGGGCAGGAGCTTATAAAGCGACAGAAGGGCAGCCAGGAGATACTCTGAAATGGCCTGTCCGTAAGCCCCGGACGCGCTGCACAGCACCGCCTGGGGCTGCTTTTCCCTCAGTCCAAGGAAGCCTTCCTGCACCCCGGAAAAATGCAGCTGCAGGATCTTCAGCTTATTGAGTATATGCAGCCGGTTGGGATTCACATAGCCCACCACCGCGTCAAAGGGAGCCAGTTCATCATCCGCCATGTTGGTGCTGTCACTGAATGTGATGGCAACCTCACCCAGCGCCTGGCGCATCTTCTCCCGGTGCCAGGGCCTGGTGGGCATGCTGACCAGGATGTTTTCTATTTCCATGCCGGTATTCTCCTTCCCGCCGTCCAAAAAACCGGCGCGTCATGATAGAATATACCCCATGAAACCCAAAGAGGAGGGAGCGCATGCTTGTGCTGGTGATGACCTTGTGCCTTGGCGCTCCCTGGTGCCATTCACTCAAGGAGAAGCGCGCTGTTTTGCGGCCGCTGGTCACTGCCCTGCGCCGGCAGTATGGGGCCTCGGTGGCTGAAAGCGGCCTCCAGGACACGCATCAGCGGATGGAGATTACGCTGGCACTGCTGGTGCACAATACCGCTGAGGGCGACCGTATCCGCCAGCAGGTGCTTTCCGCCGTGAGCCGTTTGACGCAAGCGGATCTGTATGAAGATTTGGCGGAGTATCGCTGAAATGAGCAATACCGCAAAATTCCTCCTAATCCGTTCCTTGCGCGGTAACCCATGCCCTTAAATCCCGCTCCATCTCCTGGCAGACCTCCTTAGCGATCCGCTCATACACCACGTCGCTTTCCTCCAGCCCCACCCGGTCATAGGCGATGGCCGCCGCGCCGTAAAACGCCGGGCCCAGTGAATGGCCGGGCGTTTGGCAGCAGCTCGCGGCGTGGCCGCATGCCCGGGCTGCCGCCTGGGCGGCGGGATCAGCATCCAATTCCCGCGCGGCAGCATGGCATTGGTTCAGGATGATGTCCTTCGCCTGGGGAAGCTTCAGTCTGCCCGCGAACCAATCCCGGCTGGCCTCAATCGCCATGCGGGGGCGGATATCGCCGGGACAGCGGCGCTCAAAAACAGGCAGGATATTTGCCTGGGTATATGTCAGGCACCAGCGGGCAACGGTGCCCTTGTTCTGGGTTTCAACCAGGCGCTTCAGGCTTTTAATCCAAGGGGACTCCGCACTGCCCAGCATCTTTCTAAGCCGTTTCGCCATGGTTCCTCCTGTTGTTCGTTCTTCTCACAGCACTACCGGCACCTTTCCACCAAGGCGCATTGCGTTTTCCCGGACAAGGCAGTCATAGGCCATCACCTCAACCCCTGCGCCGGCCGCGCGGCGCAACGCATGGCCAAACGCGGGGTGCATCGTATCGTGGGGAGAGAAAGCGGAAACGGGCCGCATCTGGATGATGAACAGGACCATGGCCCTGTGCCCCTTGAGGACTGCATCCTCCAGCGCCTCCAGATGCCTCACCCCCCTGAGCGTTGGCGCGTCGGGGAAGAGGGCCAGGCCGTCCGTCTCCAGCGTACAGCCCTTCACCTCCACATAGAGGCTGCGTTCCCCATCCTGTACGTGAAAGTCCAGCCGGGAATGCCCAAAGGCCACTTCCCGGCGGATCCTGGCCCCGGGAAAGCGTGCGTAAAGATAGTCCCGGGCCACGGCGTTGGGCGCCTGGGAATCAATGTTCACCAGCATGTCTCCCTTGTAGACAGCCACCAGGTCATAGGCCGTCTTGCGGGTCTCCCGGGCCGCCTTTGCCAGGATGACCCGGGCACCCGGCTTCAGCAGCTCGCGGCAACGCCCGGTGTTCTTCACATGGCAGATAATCTCGCTTTCCCCCACCGTCACATGGGCCACGAATCGGTTGGGCCGGCTGATGAATCGTCCGGAAATTACCTGATCATACATAACTGACACGGGAAGATTGTACCAAAGGAGTATTCCTTTTGAAAGCCGCGTATCGGCATAAAATTTGTGCTATACTTCCTGTGGCTCCCGGCCAGGACTGCCGGGAATTCCTTATATCCACTTGATAAAACACAAACCGCGCAGGAGGATCTCTCCCATGCCCATACCCGTCACGCTGACCCAAACGCCCAAAAAGAAGCCCGACTCAGGGCAGGCGCTTCCCTTTGGCCGCCTGTTCACCGACCATATGCTGCTGATGGATTTTGACCGGGCCCAGGGCTGGCATGGCCTGCGCATCGTGCCCTATGGGGACTTCACCCTGCCGCCCAGCGCCATGGTGTTCCACTACGCCCAGGAGGTCTTTGAGGGGATGAAAGCCTATCCCTCCCCTGGCGGCCTCACGCTGTTTCGCCCGATGGATAACCTCAGGCGCATGAATGCCTCCTGCAGGCGGCTTTGCATCCCGGAAATGCCGCTGGATGAGGTATACCAGGGCCTCTTGAGCCTTCTGAAACTGGAACAGGGCTGGGTGCCCACGGATCCGGGCACATCACTTTATATCCGCCCCACCATTATCGCTACCGAGGCGGCGCTGGGGGTAAAAGCGTCTGACAGCTACCTGTTTTTCGTGATTCTCTCGCCTGTGGGTGCGTATTACGCCAGCGGCTTCAATCCCCTCAGAATCGTGGTGGAAGGAACCTACACACGTGCCGCCCCGGGTGGCACTGGCAGCGTCAAGTGCGGCGGCAACTACGGCGGCAGCATCCTGGCCAGCCACCTGGCCCATGAAAAGGGCTTTGACCAGGTGCTGTGGCTGGACGCGGCGGAGCGCCGGCACGTGGAAGAGGTCAGCTCCATGAACATCTTTTTTGTGTTTGATGGCCAGCTCGTCACCCCGGAGCTTGGGGACACCATTCTCCCCGGCATCACCCGGGACGCCATCCTGATGCTGGCAAAAGTATTGGGCATCCCCGCCGTCCAGCGCCGCGTGCCCCTTCAGGAGGTTGTGGCCGCCCAGGCTTCCGGCGCGCTTCAGGAGGCCTTTGGCGCAGGCACCGCTGCGGTGGTGGCCCCCATAGGCTCCCTCACCGTGGATGGAAGAATGCTTTTGATTGGCCATGGCGGCACCGGCCCCATCACCAAAAGGCTGCATGACACCCTCACCGGCATCCAGCGGGGAAGCCAGCCCGATCCCCTGGGCTGGGTGGTTCAGGTAAGTTAGGCGCCGATTAAATACCCTGTCATGGAAAGGCTCGCAAAGACATAGTCCCGGTTAATTACCCGGGCTTTTTCCCCTTTATCAGCCGCTCCCAGAATATAGGGCAGGGGAACAAAATGCTCGGTGGTGGGAACGCTCTCCTCAGCACCCGGGAGCGCCATATAGTCAGCAATTCCTTGGTAATCCCCTGCCATTATCCGCGCATATACCGCTTCATCAAAGTCCCTGGCCCAGGGAAAGGGTTCCCTCATGCGGGGATTGATCCTTCGAAGGTTGTGCGCCACATTGCCGCTTCCCAGGATCAGGAC
>JAAYJP010000233.1 GCA_012522875.1 Clostridiales bacterium
ACCAGCCACTTCAAGGGGCACGCCGCCATTTCCGCCGGCATCACTGAGGAAATCATGCTGCGCCTCAAGCAGCCCCGGGCGCTTCGGGAATTGGTGGTCACCCTGGTCAGGTATCATGATGACCGCATCGGCCCTGACAACCTGAAGCGCAGCCTCAACCGCCTGGGGCCGGAGGCAGGGCTTTTGATGCTCAAGCTCCAGTACGCCGATGCCCTGACCCACGCCCCCCATGTCGCGGAAAAGGCGCACAAAATCCTCCGCCTCTATGATGAAGCGGAGGAGATGATCCGTTCCGGCAGCTGCCTGTTTATCAGGGACCTGGCCATTGACGGCCAGGATTTGATAGCGATAGGTTTCAAAGAGGGGGCAGGCATCGGCAGGACGCTGAACTTCCTCTTGGATCAGGTGCTCTCAGGCTACCTGGAAAATGACCGGGAGGAGCTGCTGGCTCAGGCCAGGGAAGTGCTGGCGCGGCCTTAGTTAAAACCTGCGCAAATCATCCCCCTTTAATTCTTTCCAGTTGAGGGCCTCGCTCAGCACAATTTCCCCATTGCGGGCATCAACCTGAGCCCGGTAGGCCTTTCCGGGCGCCATCTCTTCCACCCAATTGGGGCCAAAGAAAAATTTCCACAGGGGTTTCTCCGGGTCGGTCACATCAAAGTACACAAAAACGCTGGCTGCCTCTTCCAGGCTCTGGCGGCTTGCGCCGCAAGCATCCACCAAAGCCTGCTTCGCTTTTTCAAGGGCCGCATCCTGGGGGATATCCTCCGGACCCGGCAGGCCGTATGCGAAGGCGGTGTAAAGGGAGAGGTTACCGCCCGCAATCACCCTTCCCTCCTGTGTGAAATACTGTTTCAGCTCTCCCTGTTTCTCCGCTTGCGCCATCATGGGGCGAATTTCCCGGGAGAAGGCCGCCTTGGCCTCCAGGGACCAGTCCCAGAAAGGGGCGTAATTCTCCTGCTCCACATAGTTTATATAGGTCTGGATGATGGGCGGCTTGGACGCTTTTTTCAGCGCCTCCAATTCCTTGTAGCTGGCCGCCATTTCTTCCAGTGAGGGGGTGCCTACATCCGGGTCGGCGATGACCTCGCCCTTTTCATCCACCACAGTGAAGTACACCCGCTCCGTCCAGGTGCTTGTGCCTTCCTTATAGAACTTGAACTGCACCATCCAGCGCCTGTAGTCAGGCCGGGCCTTGGTGGTGTAGAGGTCAGCCACGGGCTGTGCCTGATCCAGCGCGCCAGGCGCCATCTCAAAGACCTGGATGATGGCCGCCCGGGCGATTTCGATGGCTTCCGCCTCGGGCACCTCATGCCCCAGGGGTAGCACCAGCTCATCCGGGTCCTGGGAGGTATCCCGCACAGAGTTGATAGCATGCGTCCACCACACCCGCTGGGCGCTGGTCCAAAAATCCTCCGGCCCCAAAAGCGCATAGGTGATAAGGTCGGAGTATATTTCCCGCACATCCTTTTGCCCGGTCAATGCCAGCATCAGTTGGTCCGCCAGGGCGCCCTTCTCCTCCTCCGGGGTCGCCTGGGAAAGGAGTGTTTTCACCTGCTCGCTTTCTTCAATATAGCCCATCTCGCTCAGGTTTTTGACCAAGGCCACCTTGTCATCAACCGGCCAGGTGACATAGGCGCCCTGGCTTTTTTCTTTTTGTTTCATCTCCAGCACATAGTGCTCCCACAATAGCGTTGCCGCGGCCGCGGTGAGCGCTATGCTCAGCGCCACCAGCGCCGCCACCAGCACCAGGGGCAGTTTGCGTTTCACTGGTTCTCCTCCTTTGGCTTTGGATAAAATCTGGTTCATCCGCAGGCTATCCACCTGAAGGCCGGAGAGGCCTTTGTCAATCACATGCTTAATCGGATTCATTCTCATGGCCGCTCCCTTCTGTCAGCTTGATTCTAAGCGTCTGCTCAGCCTTCTTGAGCCGCTGATAGACGGTTGAGGGCGCCACGCCCAGGGCCTCCGCCGCCTCCTTGATGGTCATGTCATGGTAGTAATAGAGCAGGATTACCTGCTTTTGCTTTTCAGGCAGCCGCATCACGTCCATCAGCAGGGTTTCTTCCTCCGGCTCCAGCCTCAGGTAACGCCCCGGCAGGTCTTCAAGCGAGCGGCTCATGTCCACAAAACGCGCCCAGCGGGAGCGGTGATAGTCATGGCAGACGTTGACCGCAATCCTCATCAGCCAGGTTTTTTCGCTGGCGCCCCGGGCAGCGTCAAAGCTGTCCATGGCTTTCCAGGCCTTCAGAAAGGTGTCCTGCATGGCATCCTCCGCCTCCTGGCGGCGTCCCAGGTAGACAAAGCAGGTGCGCAAAATGGCCTGGCTGTAGCGCTCCATCCAGTCCATCAGGCGCGCTTCCCGCGTCTGCTCCATGCCCTCACCTCCCTCACCCCTATATACGCAAACCAAGGCCTTTTTATTCGGCGGCCAATAAAAAAAGCTGGCGCGTCAAAGCACCAGCCGGAAAAACCCGTCTGACGGGCCTACGCCCGCTCCTTTTTCTTCACCATGCGGGAGATCACCACGCTGATCTCATACAAAATCCACATGGGGATGCCCAGCAGCACCTGGCTGACCACATCAGGCGGCGTCAGGATGGCGGCGCCCACGGCGATGCCCAGCAGCACAAACTTGCGCGCCTTGGACAGCCCCTTGGGGGTGGTGAGGCCCATGGAGGTGGTGATGTAGATCGCCACCGGCACCTGGAAGGAGATGCCAAAGGGCAGGGCAAAGCCAAAGAGATAGCCGATGTACTTATCAATGGAGAGCATGGGCGTGGCCAGGCCTTCGCCTGATACCAGGAAAAAGTCCAGCGCCATCGCATACACCACCCCATAGCAAAAGGCGATGCCCAGGAGGAACAGGAACAGCGCCGCCACAAACAGCAGGCTGAACTTGCGCTTCTCCCGGGGGTAGAGGGCGGGGCTGATGAAGCTCCACAGCTCATAAAGCACCACCGGGCTTGCCAGCACCATGGCGGCCACCAGGCACACCTTCATCTTGGTGAGCAGCGCCTCACTCACCGCCGTGTAGATGATGGCGATGCCCCGCTCCACGATGGGTTTGGTGAGCAGATCCACCAGGAAGTCGCCGGCGAAGTAGAAGGAGAGGATGAAGGCGACGAGAATCGCCACCACGCTCACCAGCAGCACCTTCCTGAGCGCCATGATATGCTGCATGATGGGCTGGACGTCCTTCACTTCCCGGGGCTTCCTGCCTTTGTCCTGGGGAATTGGTTTTTCAGCCATAAATCAGCTTATACCTTTTCTTGGGTGTCTTCCTTCTTCGCGGTCTCTTCCTTGGGGCTCTCCTCGGGCTGCACTTCCTTTTTGAAGTCGCGGATGCTCTGGCCCAGGGCCTTGCCCACGCCTGAGAGCTTGTTGCCGCCAAACAGCACCAGGGCCAGCACCAGGATCAGAACGATTTCCCATACGCCAAGTCTCATATTTTTTCCTCCGTTTTTGCGGCCTCAGGGCCGGTTTTGGGTTCCTCAGCGGGCGTGCCCTCCTCCCGGGGGGCATCCTCCGCTGGCAGGGGCGGTGTTGGCTGCGCTTTGCCGGCGGCCGCTATGGCCCCCGGGTCCAGCTCAGCTTTGATGGTTGCGGCAGCAGCCTTCAGCGGTGACTTGATGGTGCCCACGCCCTTTTCCAGGGCCTTCTTCGCCTCCTCAAAGTCCTGCTTGATGTCCAGGTCCTTCATGCTGCCTTCGATGCTCTTCTTCGCGTCCTTCAAGTCACGGGTCACATCCAGGGATTTGAGGGTGCCGGTCACATCCTCCTTGGTGTCGCTCATCTCCTTGACGATGTCGTCCCAGCCGCTCTCGGCCTTCAGGTCTGTGATCAGGGATTTGATGGTCTGCAAGGCGCTTTTGATCCCCTTGATCACCTTGGGCAGGTCCTTGGGGCCCACGACAAAGAACGCCACCAGGAATATAATGAACAGTTCCCCCGCGCCGATGTTAAACATCCCTATCTGCTCCCCTGCAAGGTGTAATCCTGGTGCTTGCTGGCCAGGGCCAGGTCATGGGGGGTGTTGAGGTTCATCAGCACCCGGTCTGAAAACCGCTCCGGCAACGGCATGTTCACAGCGCCCAGGCTCTCCATCAGCGGCATGGCCTTGAGCTTGCCAGCCTGCACATGCTCCCGCACCACCGGCAGGCAGCTTGCCCGCACCAGCGCGCACAGCGGGAAGGCCCGCCCGTTGCGGCCCATGAGCAGCAGGGCCTGTGCCTCCGCCGGCATGGCCATGAGCATGGCATCCGCCAGCGCCGCCGGGAAAAAGGGCATGTCGCAGGGCAGGGTGAGGACCGCTTCACTTTCCATCGCGGACAAAAGCGAATACAGCGCGCCCACCGGGCCTGCGTCCTTCACCACATCGGGCACCA
>JAAYJP010000234.1 GCA_012522875.1 Clostridiales bacterium
CAAGGAGGAAAGAGCATGACACCGTCCATCAGCCCATGGATTATCTTCCTGGCTTCCATTATCACCAGCAACATGATCCTGGCCAATTTCCTTGGCATGTGCTCCTACCTCTCCGTATCCACAGAATACAAGACCGCCAACGGCCTGGGCATGGCGGTAACGATGGTGCTGGTTATAACCTCCGCCATCAACTGGCTGGTATACACCTATGTGATTATCCCGCTGGATCTGGTTTATCTGCAGTACATCATCTTTATCATGGTCATCGCGGCGCTGGTGCAGATCCTGGAGATGGGCATGGACCGGTTTTTGCCGGATCTGCACGCCAAACTGGGCATCTTCCTGCCGCTGATCACGGTCAACTGCGCCATCCTGGGCGCCACCCTTTTCCAGGTGATCCGCCACTATGGTTTCATCCAGGCCGTACTGTTTGGCCTGGGTTCAGGCCTTGGATGGTGGCTGGCGATCGATATGCTGGCTGCCATGCGGGAGAAGCTGGCCAAGGCGAAACTGCCTCCCGGGATGTCAGGGCCCGCAATTGCCTTTATCATCACGGGCGTAGTCGCCATGGCGTTCATTGGCTTTTCGGGCATCTTTGTCATCCAGTAAGGGGAGGGGTATATGGATTTTTTGATTGTGGCAAGGACTGTGATCTCCCTGGCGCTGGTCTCAGGCGCCCTTGCCGTTATTGTCTCTGTCGCCGACAAAGTGCTCAACAACTATGGTGAATGCAAGCTGGATATCAACGACGGGCAAAAGCAGCTCACCGTTGAGGGGGGGTCGTCCCTGCTTTCCACGCTGGCGGGGCAGAAGATTTTTATTCCCTCCGCCTGCGGGGGCAAAGCCACCTGCGGGCTGTGCAAGGTGCAGGTGCTCTCGGGCACCGGTGCGGGCCAGGTGCTGCCCACGGAGGAACCCTACCTGACAGAAAAGGAAAAGGCGGACAGCTATCGCCTCTCCTGCCAGATCAAGGTCAAGAGCGACATGCGGCTTCGCATTCCCGAGGAGCTGTTCAACATCCGCGAGTTCATCTGTGAGCTGGTGGAGATAGAGGACATGACCTATGACATCAAGCGGCTGCGGCTGAAGCTGCCCAAGGGGGATGAGATCAACTTCAAGGCTGGGCAGTTTGTGCAGTTGTATACCAAGCCCTATGGCAAGGTTAAGGAAGAGGTTTTCCGCGCTTACTCCATTTCCTCCAAGGCGTCGGAAAAGGACCATCTTGAGCTTCTTATCCGCCTGGTGCCCGATGGGATCTGCACCACCTGGGTGCATACAGCGCTGAAGGAGGGGGAACAGGTGCGCGTCTCGGGACCTTATGGCGACTTCTTTCTCAGGGGTGACTGTGAGGAACTGATCATGGTGGCCGGCGGTTCAGGCCTGGCACCCATCAGGAGCCTTGTGTATGATGTGATTGAGAAAGGCCTGCCCCACAAGATGCGCTTCTTCTTTGGCGCCAATACGGTAAAGGACCTCTATTACCTTGAGGAGTTCACCCGGATTGAAAAGGACCATCCCCAGTTCAGCTTCATCCCCTGCGTGGCCAAGCCGGAGCCTGAGGCCAACTGGCAGGGGGAGAGCGGCTTTGTCACGGTGGCGCTGGAAAACCAGGTGGACACGGGAGAGGCGAAGGAGGCTTATCTCTGCGGCAGCCCCGGGATGCTGAATGCCTGCATCAAAATATTGAAGAGCAAAGGATTCAAGGACAACACCATCTTCTATGACGAGTTTTAAGGAGGGCCCATGAAAGAGAACCCGAGGGATGCCCTGCTGCGCGTTGATATGGAGGCGGGCCGGCTTATCAAGGACGGCTTTTTGGGGGAGGACCACCGCCCCCTGTCCGACATCATCTCACAGGACCTGGACACCCTGGCGGGCCTTCAGGTGAGCCATGTGGAATTGGGGCGCGCCATGCGCCGATTGACCCGCAAGGGGATGGCTGCCATTGGCGAAACGGTGGATGCCGGGGACTATCTGGTGAAAACAGAGGAGTATATGGGCTGGCTGGGCTGCCCCTTCAAGGATGCGCGCCGCGCTGCCAAACGAAACACCCTCGTTAGGGACAAGGCGACCAACAAGGAAATGCGCTGGTCGGACCTGACCATCCACCTGATTGAAGAACACGCCTTCTTTCAGGGCAAAGGCTCTGCTTTCCGCCTGGAGCCGGAAGCGCTCGCTGCCTTTTTGGGCCTGCCTGGGGCGCTTGTTCCGCAAGACGAATAACACGCAAGGGCTTGCCTCCCCGGCAAGCCCTTGTCGATCGTTGACAGGCTTCTATGGGCGGGGTAAAATGATTTACATAAACATTGCTAAAATGTTAAGCTTTTGTGAAGGAGGTGCCCCATGACGCATATGAAATGTTGTTTTGCACTGGCACTGGCCATGACGCTAGTGCTGAGTTTGTCCATGGGCCTGGCCGAATCCCCGGCTGGTGAGGGAACTGATGAGCTCGTATCGTATGAGGAGGAAGGGAGCCCGGAGGATGACTTTATTCCCGAGGATATGCTGGTGGACGAAGAGGACAGCCCCCTGGTGATGGAAACGCTGCCGCCGGCCGTTTTGGTGGAGACGCCCGATCCAGACGCAAACCCCACCTCCACACCGGACCCCACGCCCATGCCCACCCTGCCGGTGACGCAAGACAAAGATATGCCCGCGCCCAACGCCCAGGCGAAGGCCGAGGGCATTGTGACCCTGCCTGAGGGCATCGCCATGTTTGAAATGCCCTCCACCGAGTCCTCCATCCTGGCGCAGCTGGATTCCGGCGCACTGATTACCGTAAAAGCCCTGGGGCTCAGCTGGACCAAGGTTGACAGCGCCGGCCGGGAAGGCTATGTGCCCACCTATGCGCTAAGCTTTGCCTACGGCTCGCCCCAGCCTGGCCTGGCTGTGGTGACCGCCCCCGGCGGCAAACTCACTTTGCGCCAGGAGATGACTACCAAGTCAAAGGCTCTGGGCACAGTTCCCAGCGGGCGGGCGGTGGTGCTTCTGGCAAAGGGAAAAACCTTTTCCCTGGTGCGCTTTGAAGGGAAGGAAGGCTATGTCCTCACCGCCCATCTGGCCGAGGAAACCGCGGACCGGAACCTGGGCATGCTGACGGAAGTGGTGCCGGCTGAGGGCAGGACAACTGCCAATGTGCGCCTGCGGGCTGAGCCGGACCGACAGGCCCCCACCTATACCACCGTAAAAAACGGCAGATCCGTGGTGGTGAAGGAAACCGGCGATGGCTGGTCTGCCATCGAGTTTGAAGGTTACCATGGCTACATGATGTCCGAATACCTGAAGCGCTGGGAGTAATTTCCGCTTTATCAGCGCATTTTGGTCCGGGGGCATTCCGTGCGGGAGGCCCCCGGACAGTACCGGAAAGGTGTCTTAGGGCACTTTTTATTTTCACGTTTAGGGAATGGGAAAACACCCTGATGGGACGCGGATTTTTATTTGCTCCGCCACGCTGAATGAGGCCAGCCGCTGCCTGCGCCAAGGGAAAGAAACAGCATGCAGGGAAAAAGGCCGTCTCATCAAAGCGTTTTTAATTGAGATCAGTATCAGGAGGGATTATGACCGACCACCGCAAGGGCGTTCTCATGCTGCTGGCCACTTCGCTCATCTGGGGGGCTGGGTTTGTGGCGGCGGAGTACGCCCTATTGTCCGGCCTCAAGCCCCACACCATCATGGCGCTCAGGTTCACCATTGGTGCGCTGGCAATTGGCGCCATCTACCACAAGCGCCTGCGCGGGGCCGGGTTGGGCGTGGCCAGGCGCGGTCTGTCCGCGGGGGTGCTGTTGTTTTTTGCCTTTTACACCCAGATACTGGGGCAGGAGTTGATCTCGGTGGCCGCTACCGCCTTTTTGACATCCACCAACGTGGTGATGATCCCCTTTATCCTCTGGGCGCTGGAGCGCAGGCGCCCGGCGGGGCGTGTATTCCTGCTCAGCGCCCTGACGCTTACCGGTGTGGCTTTCTTAAGCTTCAGCGGCGGAGGTGGCATGGGCTTTGGCCTGGGGGAACTCCTCGTGTTATTGTGCGCGCTGCTGTTCGCCGGGCATATCGTGTTTTTGGGGCGCTATTGCCTGCTTGATGACCCCGCCAGGATCACATTCTGGCAGCTGGCGGGGGCCGCGGCCACAGCGCTTCTGGTACTTTTTTTCCGGGGAGAGGCAGCCACACCGGCCCAATGGGGCCACGGTATCTGGCCGGCTGTTTACCTGGGCTTTTTCTCCACCTGCCTGTGTTACTACCTGCAAACTGCAGGCCAGCGCTATGTGCCGCCCGCCCAGGCGGGCATCATCATGTCCATGGAGGCAGTATTTGGCACGGTGTTTTCCTTGCTCCTGGGGCTTGAAATCATGCGCCCTGGAATGGCCATGGGCGGTGGGCTCATCATCCTGTCATTGGTGCTTATGGAAAGGGGGGCGGGCAAGCGGGCCATTCCCATCAAATGATGCTGCCCGTTTTTTTCGGGGGGCAGGCATATCCATCTGCAGATTATGTTATAATGGCTTTGGATGAAGAATAACAGGAGGCAATGAAAAGGCTGGACATGACCGACTCCCAAAAAATTCTTTCCTGTGCGCGGGAAAAACCTTCCGCGGCGTCCATTTATCACCGGGGTTTTCGGGAGGATTCGCTGTGACGGTTGTGGGCGGCGCCGCGGCGCTTACATACAATGCTGGTATCGGCATCTTTTCATGCGCGATAACATTGGTCATCTGGTACTTCTACAAGCGCAATTTCGCTGACACCCACGATATCGGCATGCTGCGCCGGATTGAAGCGTCCCTGCTTGTGGTGCTGTTGAGTGATATTGGCATGTGGCTGCTGGACGGCCGGGCCGGCGGACTTATCCGGGTGATGCTGTATGTTATCAACATCATCAATTTCCTGATGGCCATTGTGGTTGCCATTCAGTGGCTTGAGTATGCATGGTTCCGTATCTATCGCCGGGAGATGCCGGGAATCAGGAAGATGGTTCCTGCGCTGATCCCGTTTGGACTGACAGCCGTGTTCATCCTTTCTTCCCCCTGGACGGGCTGGAGCTTCTACCTGGATGATGCCAATGTCTATCACCGGGGGGAATTTGCCATCCTCCAGTACCTTGTTCTCCTGGCCTATCTCCTCGGCGCTTCGGTCATGGCACTGATCCAGCGAAAAAAGGAAGCTGCGAGGGACCGCCGGGCCGAGCTGCTTACCATCGCTTTCTTCACGGCGCCTCCCCTTATGGGAGGCCTGGTGCAGACAGCTTTCTATGGCTTGAACCTCATTTGGCCTTGTGCTGTGATCTCAAGCCTCCTGGTGCTTCTCAACAAGGCCGGGGAGGCCATCTCCCAGGATACCATCACCGGGCTCAACAACCGCCGCAACCTGGAGAAGCATCTGCGCCAGTATGATGAAAACCAGGACCGCCCCGTTACGCTGATGATGCTGGATATCGACGCCTTTAAGCGCATCAATGACCAGCATGGCCACAGCGCGGGGGACCAGGCCATCATGGAAGCGGCGCAGGTTCTCAAGAAGGTGTTTGGCGGCAGCAGCGCGTTTCTCTCGCGTTTTGGAGGAGACGAGTTCGTGGTGGTGATACCGGGAGCTGATGAGGGCAAAGCACAGGCCGCCATCACGCGCATCCACGCCAGCTTTGAGGCATTAAGCGCCGAACACAGCTTTCCGTTCCAGCTGTCTGTCAGCGCCGGTTACGCGATGTCCGAAAAAACCGGGGCCACCCGCACAGCGGAGTTGCTGAAAACGGCGGATAAACGCATGTATGAGGCAAAGGCACGGGCCGGCAAAAAGGCGGAGTGAATATATTGCCGCAGGACAACAGTGTGCTCGGGCCATGTCCGTCATCCGGCATACTTCTGTTCATGCAAATATGGGAAATTCTCCGGCAGCCCCGTAACCCGAATAAAACAGAAGAACCGCAGGGCATTTTGCTGAACTCCGGCTTGTGGGAACAGGCTCGGACGAAGATCGTTTCAGGAATCCCCTTTCCCTCTGCCTAATGCCCTGGCCTCGCTGTTCAGTTTGGGAGGCAGTTTGGCATCACCCGCCTTTAATTCCTGCAAGACAGGTTTAACCAATGGAATGGACAACAGGAAAGCACATATATCGGCGACCGGCTGCACTGTTTGCAGTCCCACAAGGCCAAACAGATTCGGCAGGATCAGAATGGCCGGAATGAAAAAAATACCTTGGCGCGCCATGGACAAAAGGGAGGCCCGAAAAGCGTTGCCGATGTTCTGCAGCATCATATTGCTGGCAAACACCAGGGACATCAGCGGGAAAACATAACAGTGAAATCGCAGGACACTTGAAGCGAAGCGGACAACTTCCCCGTCTTGCGAGAACAGGGCAACAATTCCCGGGGCAAGGGCAATGCCAATGATGGAAATCAGCAGCATCCAGGCCAGCATGACCTGCAGGGTAAAAAAGAACCCTTTCCTTACACGGGCATAGAGGCCCGCGCCGAAATTAAAACCGCAGACCGGCTGGAAACCCTGCCCAAATCCGATGATGGCGGAGGCCGCCAGCATCATGATCCGGGTCACGATGGCCATGCCGGCAACAGCCCAATCCCCATAGGCCCCTGCCGCGACATTGAGCATAACCGAAGCAACGCTTCCCAAACCCTGCCGCCAGAAGGAGGGCATGCCGCCGCGCAGGATCTCTGCGTACTGGCTTAATCCGAAAGTGAAATTGCGCAACTTTGGCACAATATTGCCGCCTCTCCTGGTGCCGGCCAGCAAAACCCAAAAACTGACAAACTGGCTGATTGAGGTTGCCAGCGCCGCGCCTGAAACCCCCATATTAAAAATGAAGATGAACAGAGGGTCCAATAAAATGTTCAGCAGCGCGCCAAGGCCGATCCCGACCATGGCAAAATATGCGCTGCCTTGAAGCCTGAGCTGATTGTTGAGGACAAGGGAAGCCATCAGCCAGGGCGCTCCGGGCAGAATATACCAAACATACGCCACCGCATATGGCATAATGGTCGGCGTAGCGCCCAGCAGCCTCATGAGTGATGAATTGAATACCAGTCCTGAAGCCATCAATAAAATTCCCGCCAGGAATGCGCTGAAAAAACCGGAAGCGGACATCCTTTCCGCGGCTGCGCGGTCCTGCCGGCCAAGGCTTCGTGACATGGAATTGCCAGATCCCTGGCCAAAAGTGAAGCCAATTCCCTGCAGGATGGCCATCAAGGGGAACACAACGCCGATGGCGCCTGTGGCGCTGGTATTATTCAGCTGCCCTACGAAAAACGTATCCGCCATGTTGTACAATGAAGTCACAAGCATGGAGATGATGGTGGGTATTGCCATTCGGACGATGAGTCCCCTGATGGGGGCCTGGGTCATTGTGGTGAATTTGCTTTCTGATGTCTTGTTGTTTCTCATGCTGAATCAGATATCCATCCTGCCTTTTCTTTCTGCTGGCCTGCCAACGGTACCAAAGTATAGGCGAAACGCCCATTATTCACAACCCGGGCTATGCCATTGTATGGCGATCAGCAAAATGGCACGCAGGCTGCGCCCAGTACCGGCAGAGGCAAAAGCCCGCAAGGCACAGGGTTTCTCTAATCATCAGAAAAAAACACAAAAGTTCTTGACATATGACATTAATGTGGTAAGATGTGCTTGATTACTGACATGTGTCGGTTTAACCTCGAAAGCCAGCTTTTCAAATTGGCTGATATCACAAAGGAGGACAAGATGCCGGGACTTAATGGAACAGGCCCTGCGGGCATGGGGCCAATGACGGGCAGGGGCATGGGTCCCTGCGGTGATGGTACTGGCGCGTACACCGGGTTTTCCAGGCGCGCAA